>JBIKSW010000208.1:0-2561 GCA_044348415.1 Candidatus Nanopelagicales bacterium | reverse complement strand
TGGTCATCTGGCTCGATCTACCCGCTACTCGGCGGCCTTCGTTCTTCAGCACAGATGATCAGTTACGAAATCGCAATGGGACTTTCGTTCGTCGCCGTATTCCTTTACGCGGAGTCAATGTCGACATCGCAGATTGTCGCAGCCCAAGAACCTATGTGGTACATCGTGCTACTACTGCCGTCATTCATCATTTACACAACTGCAATGGTTGGCGAAACCAACCGTGCACCTTTCGATTTGCCGGAAGCTGAAGGCGAACTTGTTGGTGGTTTCCACACTGAGTACTCATCATTGAAGTTCGCACTGTTCTTCTTGGCTGAGTACGTAAACATGGTTACCGTTTCGGCACTTGCCACAACACTGTTCCTTGGCGGCTGGCGCGCACCATGGCCGATTTCGCTATGGGATCAAGCCAATGTCGGTTGGTGGCCAATGCTTTGGTTCTTCGGCAAGGTTTTTGCATTCATCTTCGTGTTTATCTGGCTACGCGGAACACTACCGCGTTTGCGTTACGACCAGTTCATGAAGTTTGGTTGGAAAGTTTTGATTCCAGTTTCGATTGCTTGGATCTTGATCGTTGCAATTGCTCGCTACCTTCGCAACACCGGCGGACTTGAGTCTCGCAATCTGCTGTTCGCAGCCAGTGCTGTAGTGATTGTGATTGTTCTGATCTCTTACTTGAACGACTTGCGCCGCAAGAAGTCCGATGAAGTTGAAGAACAAAGAGTGGCACTCGAAGCTGAGCAAGAGTTCGATCCATTCGCGGGTGGATTCCCGGTTCCACCAATGCCAGGGCAAATTGCTCAGCCATCACGCCGCACAAAGGTAACGATTTCAAGTGGTGCCGCTACGCAGGCCACAACGGAAACTACGGAGGGCAATAATGTCTAAAGTTCCACAAGTTATCCGTGGATTCGGTGTCACTTTCTTATCAATGTTCAAGAAGGTAACTACAGAGCAGTATCCGGAAGAAAAGGATAAGTATCCACCAAAGCCACGCTTCCATGGTCGCCATCAACTAAACCGTCATCCGGATGGTTTGGAAAAATGCATTGGTTGTGAATTGTGTGCTTGGGCTTGTCCAGCAGACGCAATTTATGTTGAAGGTGCAGACAACACCGAAGAAGAACGCTTCTCACCAGGAGAGCGTTACGGTCGCACCTATCAAATCAATTACCTACGCTGCATTCTTTGTGGACTTTGCATTGAAGCTTGCCCAACTCGCGCATTAACCATGACAAATGAATACGAGTTAGCAGATAACAGCCGCGAGAAATTGATCTTCACAAAGGAAGATCTTCTTGCTCCGCTATTAGCTGGCATGGAACTTCCGCCGCACGAAATGGCGCCAGGTACTACCGCAATCGATTATTACGAAGGCAAAGTTGGCAGTAGCCCAACACCTACAGCAGCAAAAGTAGGTGACGAGTAGTGAACGGTGAAAGCGTAGTTTTTTGGGTCTCGGGTACGTTCGCCGTAATTGGTGCGTTAGGAATGGTTGCATCCAAGAAAGCTGTACACAGTGCACTTTGGGTGGCCTTTGCAATGATCAATATTGCAGTTCTTTACTTTGCTCTTGAGGCACCGTTCCTCGGAGTAACTCAAATCATCGTTTATACCGGTGCCGTAATGATGCTGTTCTTGTTCGTATTGATGATCGTAGGTGTGGATGCATCCGATTCATTCTTAGAAACAATTAAGGGTCAAAGAATCCTTGCAGCACTCTTCGCATTAACTTTCGGTGGTGTGATTGTCGGTTCCATTGCAAGCACTTTGGCCTCACCTTCTGCTGGCCTAGCAATCTCTAACGCTGGTTATGGTGGCCACTTACAAGCCATTGCTTTTTTGGTTTTTGGAACCTACCTATTTTCATTTGAGGCTTTGTCCGCTTTGTTGATTACGGCTGCACTTGGAGCCATGGTTCTGGCACACAACGAAAGATGGACTCCGCGGAAGACACAAGATCAGTTACAGCGGGAACGCACTATGGGTAATCATGTAACTCCGCTTCCAGCACCGGGCGTACTAGCAAGAAACAACTCGGTTGATACTCCGGCGCTATTGCCTGACGGATCAACTTCAATCGAGTCACTTCCAAATGCCTTCCGTGGTGAGGGTCAAGTTTCCAAGCCGAACTCAATTGAGGAGGCGGGCAAGTGAATCCAAATAACTACTTAATCCTTGCCGCGATCCTCTTCACTATTGGTGTTTATGGTGTGCTGGTTCGCAGAAATGCAATCATCGTTTTCATGAGCGTCGAACTAATGCTCAACGCTGCAAATCTTGCGTTTGTGGCAGCTGCCCGAAATACCGGAACGCTTGATGGCCTTATCGTAGCTTTCTTTGTAATGGTTGTAGCAGCAGCTGAAGTGGTAGTTGGTCTTGCAATTATCGTGACAATTTTCCGTACTCGTCGATCGGCCTCGATCGACGAAGCAAGTCTGATGAAGTACTAAAGGAACTGAACATGATTGCCGCTCTTATTGGTCTGCCATTACTTGGCGCCACAGTGCTCTTGCTCGGGGGCCGTCGTACCAACGCCTGGGGACATTTCTTAGCTG
>JBIKSW010000207.1:0-2575 GCA_044348415.1 Candidatus Nanopelagicales bacterium | reverse complement strand
AACTCTCGGTAATTGAACAAATCTGGGATGTACTGCGCTCTTTTGCTTCCTTTGGATTCTGCAAAGCACATGCCGCTGCTTTTGCATTACCTACCTACCAATCAGCTTGGTTTAAGACGCATCACCCTGCAGCTTTCGTTGCTGGTGTGCTGACGCATGATCCAGGCATGTATCCAAAGCGACTAATCGCTGATGATGCTCGAAGTTTTGGAGTTGAAATTCTTGGACTTGATGTCAATCTTTCTAAGGACACTTATTTAGTTGAATTAACTAAAGCTGGCAGCCAAGGAATTCGAATCCCGCTATCCGAAGTGAAAGGAATAAGTCAGCAAGAAATCTCTGACATTATTTCTGCTCAGCCATACTCATCACTTGCAGACTTTGTATCTCGCAGCAAGGCTTCCAGGCCAATTGTGGAGCGAATAATTTTGGCTGGTGGATTTGATTCCTTGCATGGCCAAATAGTCTCGCGCCGAGATTTGCTATTCCATGCAGCCGAGTTGAGTGCTGAATTCAAAACCAAACGGACTTCGCGATCCCGGACTGGTAATCAAATTTCACTAGGTATGCAGGAAGTGGCCTGGATTCCTGAACCAACCGGATTGCCAGCACTCTCACTTGCTGATCGAGTTCGATATGAAATTGAAGTTTTAGGAATTGATGTCAGCGCTCACGTAATGAGCTTTTATCGCCAGATGCTAACTGAGTTAAATGCAGTCCCAGCCGATCACTTGTTAACAGTGCGTTCGCAATCCAGCGTGCTAATTGCTGGCGTTAAAGTTGCGACTCAAACACCGCCAATTCGTTCTGGTAAACGAGTGGCATTTATAACTTTGGAGGACTCAACTGGTCCAGTAGATGCCACATTCTTTGAGGAAGCACAAGACCAATATGCCGCCACGCTATTTCATTCTTGGTTGCTATTAGTTAGTGGCACAGTTCGGCGAACTGGTCCGCGCGGAGTTTCCATACTTGCCAATGGTTGCTGGGAGTTATCTGAGGTTTACCAACATTGGAAGCGCGGTGGCGTCAAGGCAGTTCACGAGTTAATTGGAAAAGATCCAGTGCACCAATTAGATCCAGTTGCTCCAACTCAAATTTGGGAGCATGCAAGTGGATTTAGGTCATCGCCTTACGTAGACGTTCGACCCGCTGGGTCGGATATCGCGCGATCCATGCGATCAGCCGCAAAGATGGCACCATGAGCCGTTCACAATTGAATCGAGGAGACTCGGCGCCAAACCCACAAGGGGATGACGCAGGCTGCAACATTCTGCACATTGATATGGACGCATTCTTTGCCTTAGTTGAGGTTCGAGAAAATCCAAGCCTGGCTGGCAAGCAAGTAATTGTTGGATACGACGGCAACCGTGGTGTTGTTTTGTCGGCAACTTACGAAGCTAGAAAACTAGGCGTGCATTCGGCAATGCCAATGTCGCGGGCACTTCGCTTGGCCCCCAATGCAATTGTGGTTGAACCTGATCACGAAAAATACTCTGAAGTCTCTGAAAATGTGATGGCAATTTTTGAATCGATAACACCATTAGTGCAGCCACTTTCCGTCGATGAAGCATTTCTAGACATTTCTGGTGCGCAAAAACTTATGGGTACGCCAAGTCAGATTGGTGAAGTGATTAGAGCTCGAGTAAGCGACGAACAGGGGATAACTTGTTCAGTTGGAGTAGCCTCCACAATGTTCGTAGCAAAGTTGGCAACTAACTTTGCAAAGCCAGATGGTTTACATGTCGTACCTGCTGACAAAGTAATTGAGTTCTTGCACCCACTACCTATCGGTGCGCTCTGGGGCGTAGGTGAAAAAACCGGTGAACAACTTTCTCGATTGGGTTTAGTTAACGTCTCGGACATTGCAAACACTCCGGTCAAAACTCTGGCACGAGTAATTGGCCAAGCCGCAGCCGAACATCTATACGAACTTGCTTGGGGCAGAGATCCTCGAGTGGTCACCCCTAATCAAGCTGAAAAAAGTATTGGTGCAGAACGAACCTTTGACGCAGATATTGATGACCCCGAAGAAATCCTGGCTCAGATCTTGGATTTGAGTAATAAGGTAGCCAAACGTCTGCGAGCTGCCGATTACTTTTCTCGAACCATCACGATCAAAGTCAGGTTTGCTGACTTCACATCAGTAACTCGAAGTAAATCTTTGCCCGCCTCAACTGACTTGGCAACAGATATTTACTCGACCAGCAAAAGCCTGTTTGAGGCAATGCATTTACAGCGCGCCCGAATTCGCTTAGTCGGAGTCCGGGCCACCGGATTGGTTCCAGCCAGTGAGTCATCTGTGCAATTAGAGTTTTCTAACCGCGACTCAGGCTGGCGCGAAGCCGAAGAGGCCATGGATCAGGTGTCCCTAAAGTTTGGAAATTCGGCAGTGAAACCAGCTCGGTTAATAAAGCCAGAATCTTAGAGATATGGCCCTATTTTCCTAAGGTTTAGCCAAGAATGGACAAATCTGGCGTTAAAGTTTCGAAAACTTCAAACCAGACGTAGTCTTAGTTATAGGCACTAGTTCTAAGGGGGCGCACATGGCACTATCAGATCGCGAACAGCAACT
>JBIKSW010000206.1:0-2583 GCA_044348415.1 Candidatus Nanopelagicales bacterium | reverse complement strand
CGCGATGGGGTGCCTCCGGATGAGGACCTGGCCACGTAAGTGGCAAGCGCGGGTCCATAACAGGGCCCAACATGGGTGAACAACCGTTGACCCATGCCACCTGAAGTATCAAGGAGACAAGCGTGAACAACGCATCAACACGTCGATTTGGCATTGCCCTAGTTGCAGCATCAGCGCTGCTTCTTTCAGCTTGCTCATCGTCATCAGAAACAGCAGCATCCTCCGCACCAACTGCAGCCGAAACAGCTGCAAGTGCATGTGGACCAGATAGCTTGCAGACACTAACAACAGGCAAGCTTGCAATTGCAACTGGCGAACCTGCTTACTACCCATGGGTTATCGATGATGCCCCTGAATCAGGCGCAGGCTTTGAAGCAGCAGTTGCATACGCAGTTGCTACTGAACTTGGTTTCGCCGCTGAAGACGTATCTTGGGTTCGCACCACATTTGATGGCGCAATCACCCCAGGTGCAAAGGACTTCGACTTCAACTTGCAGCAGTTCTCAATCACTGAAGAACGCAAAGCAGCTGTTGATTTCTCCAGCCCTTACTACTCAGCACCACAGGCAATCGTTTCCTACACTGGCAGCCCAATCGAAGGTCTAACCACCATCGAAGAACTTAAGGGTGCAAAGCTAGGCGCTGGTGTTGGAACAACATCACTAGATGCAATCTCAACTGTGTTCGGTTCCGAACCACAGGCATTCAATGACAACGCTGCTGCAGTAGCTGCGCTTAAGAATGGTCAGATCGACGGTATCGTCGTTGACCTTCCAACAGCCTTCTACCTATCCGGTGTTGAAGTTGAAGGTGGCATCATCGTAGGTCAGCTTCCATCAACTGGCGATGGTGATAACTTCGGTTTGTTGCTTTCTAAGGACAGCCCAATCACATCCTGTGTTTCACAGGCAGTGGATGCTATCCGCGCCAGTGGCGAACTTGATGAAATCACTGCAAAGTGGCTTTCAACAGAGGCTGGAGCACCAGTACTTAAATAGTGCTGGTTTAGTTAAGTCATGAACAACGACAGCCCGGCCCGAGATAACTCGGGTCGGGCTTTGTCGTGGACGCCGAGTCAGCGCGAGTTAGATCGCCAGGCTTCACGCAAAGCCATCGGCCGCAAGAAAGCATTAATCGCAACTCTTTCTTCAGTACTTGTTATCGGATCATTAATCCGACTAATTGTTACCTCACCTGGTTGGCAATCAGTAAAAGATACATTCTTTGATTGGTCTTATGGCGGGGAAGTCCTTGGCGCGGTTGCCAAGGGACTTGTTGTAAACATTCGTCTAACAATCATTGCGGCGATTTTAATCGGTATCTTCGCAATGATCTTGGCGCTACTTCGAACTTCTCGTTCCGCAGCACTTACGCCATTTCGAATTATGGCAACTGCTTACGTGGACATTTTCCGTGGCGTGCCATTGCTTCTGGTAATTCTTTTGATCGGGTTTGGTGTTCCGGCACTTCGAATCGAAGGCTTAACCAATAGCGTTTTAATCCTTGGTACCACAGCAGTGGTGCTTACGTATTCTGCATATGTTGCTGAAGTTATTCGAAGCGGAATTCTTTCCATCCATCCAAGTCAACGAGCCGCAGCCCGCTCGCTTGGACTTAGCGCGCCACAAACTATGCGTCACGTGGTTTTGCCACAGGCACTAAAGCGAGTAGTTCCACCACTACTTAATGATTTAGTTGCATTGTTAAAGGACACAGGCCTAGTTTCGATCCTTGGTGTGACTGATGCTGTGCGCGCCGCACAAATTGCAAGCTCACGAACTTTCAACTACACCCCGTATGTAACTGCTGCGATTTTGTTCTTGCTGATTACAATTCCGCTAACTCGTTACACCGATCGCGTGCTTGCTAAGTCGATCAAACGTCAGAATGCGCAGGGCGCCGCATGAACGTATTAGAGGTAAAGAACCTTCGCAAAAGCTTTGAAGAAAACGTAGTAATCAACGATCTTTCGTTAAGCGTGCCCGATCACACCGCCACAGTATTGATAGGTGCATCCGGCTCAGGTAAATCAACGCTTCTGCGCTGTATCAATTTGCTAGACACCATTGACGACGGCTCAATCTATTTAGATGGAAAAGAAATCTCAGATCCAGAAATCAATGTTGATGAAGTCCGTAAAAATCTTGGCATGGTATTTCAATCCTTTAACTTGTTTCCACACATGAGCGTCTTAGACAACATCACACTTTCACCAATTCGAGTGCATAAAGTTTCAAAGACTCAGGCACGCGATGAAGCGATGACATTGTTGCGTCGGTTTGATTTAGCTGACAAAGCAGATCAATATCCCGATCGACTTAGTGGCGGACAACAACAACGAGTAGCTATCATTCGATCGATTGCCGTAAAGCCACGACTACTTTTACTCGATGAAGTTACTTCAGCGCTTGATCCAGTTTTAGTTAACGAAGTTTTGTCGATTGTGCGCGATTTAAAGTCAGATGGCATGGCAATGGTGCTGGCAACTCATGAAATGGGATTCGCCACTCAAGTTGCCGATGAAGTCTGTTTCTTAAAAGACGGCAATATCATTGAGCGTGGCCCTGCATCCCAAGTTATTTC
>JBIKSW010000205.1:0-2586 GCA_044348415.1 Candidatus Nanopelagicales bacterium | reverse complement strand
TGTTTCTTACCTTGCTCTTCTATTGTCGCTCATATCAGTGCCATATTCATTCTCAGATCACTCAGGGCGTAAACCTTGTTCTGCAGGCTCGAGTTCTTTGGATGCAGGGAAATCCGCTAGGATCGGGGAATTGCCGAAAGGCAAGGTAGGGCCTTTAGCTCAGTTGGTAGAGCAACGGACTTTTAATCCGTGGGTCGACGGTTCGAGCCCGTCAGGGCCCACTTCAGATTCTCAATGATCCAAAGAAGATCTGTGTATGAGGCCATCCCGATCGAAAACAACTTTCTGAAGCCACTATCAGATCTGCTCGAATTAGAGTTGCATCTAGGCAACAAAACTTGATCTCAAATGCTTGGAGGATTTGCGATGAGTCAATCGAATCGACATCTAGAGGTTGGCACTGAAGAGTGGCTTAATCAAACAGCTGGACGCCTAACTATTCGTCAAGCTATATCGATCTCCGCACAAGGATCAGCTCAAGTCTTTAGTGGACGCTTAAGCAGAAGCCGTATAGAACCAATCGAGGCGAACAATCAGGCATTGCGCCTAACGATTGCGCGCGATGCACTTGCATCTGTGTTGAAAATACATCGTGAACGAGTCCTAGAACGACAAGGTGAGGCCCTTTTGAACCATGCTTGCCGAACTTACCTACTTGGAGCGGCATTGATTTCAGATGAACTTTTCCAAAGCGTAAATCACACAGCTGCAGTAGTAGCAGCTCTCGCTCATGATGATGGTCTTGCGAACCCTGCTCGATCAGGGAACTGCTTCACCGTGGATAGCGCGAAAGAAGTCGACAACATGATGCATCAACTCAGTGCTACCAAAATTTCAACTGATGCAGCACGAGCTGCAGTTATCTCGCATTTCCAACCAAAGCTTCCGATGAATGCAGGTGCGGATGCGAAGTTGGTGGCAGCAGGGGCCAGCGCAGATGTCATGGGATTTGGATTGAAAAGAATTAGCCCAGCCCTATTAACTGAGTTGTGGCAAGAGTGGCCGGACCTTGAGTTCATTTCAGATGTGCGAGTTTTGCTTAAGGGCGAAAGGACTCGAGCCCCACGCACGCGACCAGGAGTCCTGGCACTTACAGGAATGCCGTACTTAACCAGATCGGGAAGGTAGACGAACAAAGGAATTAGCATTACTGCCTGCATTTCCAACCTTTGAAATGCCTTGTTAGGCTTTCGGTTCGGCCCTATCAACGGAGGATTTATGGGATTCGGACCAGTGGACATTGTCATCATTGACTTTCCAGGAAACAAGTTCAACGGCAAGGTTGCACCAGCAATTCTTGAACTCGTTGAAAGCGGAACTATCCGCCTAATCGATTTACTTTTCATCAGCAAGGATGCAGACGGAGTAGTTTCTGTTCTTGCAATCGAAGATCTAGATCCAAATGAAGGCCCAGCATTTATGGCTCTCGGTGTTGCCTTCCCAGGCACACTAGATAGCGAAGATGCTGAAGAACTTTCAGATGATCTAGCACCAAACAGTTCAGCGCTAATGGTTGCATTCGAAAACACTTGGGCAGCTAAGTTCACCGATGCAATTTCAGCATCAAATGCTCGCGTGCTTGATCAGATTCGTATTCCAGCCGAAGTTGTTACCAACTTCTTAGAAGCACGCTAAAGAATTCACAGAAAAGGAAAACAAAATGGGACTTATGAGAGTTGCGGCTCGCACCGCAGTAATTTCTGGAACAGCAACAGCCGTGTCAGGTCGTGTGGCACAGCGCCAGATGGCAGCAGCACAGGCATCAGCACCAGCGGCCGCAGCGCCTGCTGGTGACGCATCAATTGCAAAGGTGCAGGAACTTGCTGCGCTTCACGCCCAGGGAGTTCTTTCAGACGAAGAATTTGCTGCAGCAAAGGCAAAAGCACTAGGTATCTAATTTCTAAATAAACAACCCCTGGCGAATCCGTCAGGGGTTGTTTTTTATTTGAATAGGTTTAGCGATTTGTGCGCTGCTCGCTAATTGAATTGCCGCCATCAATAACTATGACTTGGCCCGTTAGGTAACTCGCTTCACGACTGGCAAGGAATCCAACGACTGCGGCAACTTCGGCTGTCGTAGCTGAGCGACCAATTGGAGTGCTGCCACCCTCATGACCTTCGCTGATGCTTTGGGATGCCGGTTCGAGCCCGTCAGGGCCCACTTCTTCATAGTTAACAAATCAAGGGCGTTTGCGAGTGCAAACGCCCTTGATTTGTTCGTTTGTTAACTAACGGTGAATGAACCAGATTTTGTCTTGGCCGCTACTTTCTTACCCTTCTTGTTCTTCACCGTGACGGTATAGGAACAAGTACCAGCCTTCTTCTTGGCCTTTACTTTGGAGCCACTCACCGAACAGATCTTGCTTGAGGATTTTGCGATCTTGATTGTGGCTTTTTCACCTTTGGCAAGAGTTACACCAACATCAGTGAGTATGGCTGTCTTGGTGCGGGACTTGCCCTTAGCAACGGTTGTCACCTTGCGAGACATCTGGAACTTAGGAGCCGAGAACGTGATGTCAGTGATACTTACAAACTGACCAGCGGTTCCATTAGTTGCTTCGTCCCAACTTGCCCAAGTGACCGTGT
>JBIKSW010000204.1:0-2630 GCA_044348415.1 Candidatus Nanopelagicales bacterium | reverse complement strand
CAATTGCACGCGACCAAGGCCACTAACAGTGGTTTCAGTCTTTGCACTTTCTTCGATTGTCACTTTTTATCTCTCGCCTAGGTGAAAATTTATGCTTCCTTGTTTGCGCGGAAATTGGTGATCCAATTTGCGCCCCACTGATCTAAACCAAGAAGTAGATCTGCAGCGCGAACTGCTTGCACTACTTCTGGAGTACGGCCATCCATGATTGCCGAAGTTAGACCCATTGACATAGCCATTGGCATGAATGCTGAGTTCAAAGCATGACGATTTGGCAGACCGAATGAAACATTGGATGCACCGATCGACATGTTTAAGCCGTACTTTTCTTTAATCAAGTAAATGGTTTCAAGCGTGTGCTTAACATTCTCAGGATCAGCACCAACTGGCATGGCTAGTGGATCGATCAAAAGGTTATCTAGTGAGATGCCTTCTTTTTCAACGCGTCGCACAATCTTTTCCACAATTACCATGCGGTCTTTGGCAAGCATTGGAATTTCAATTTCATCATTTGGTAGCGCCAAGATGGCAGCGTCGTATTTCTTAACCAAAGGAAGGATGATGTCCATGCGCTCGTCTTCACCAGTCATTGAGTTGACCAGCGCTTTTCCTTCGTAGACGGCCAGCCCTGCATCAAGTGCTTCAATGACTGATGAGTCAATGCAGATTGGCAGGTCAGTTAGTGACTGAACTAGCTTGATGGCTCGGGCTAAAAGTGCTGGTTCATCAGTAAGTGGCACACCCATGTTCACGTCAAGCATGTCGCAGCCACCAGCAACCTGGTCAGCAACGTCGATGTTGATTGTGGAGAGATCATCAGCACGAAGCTTTTCCTGGAAGAGCTTGCGGCCAGTTGGGTTTAGGCGTTCGCCAATGATTACGAACGGTACATCGTCACCAATCGTTACGGTCTTGGTGGCGGAACTAAGCACTGTATGCATGGTCGTCCTTTACTTCGTTTGTGGTTGAGCTATTAGTTGCTGCTTGGCGAACTCTGCCCAGATCTGTCATAAGTCTTTCTAGTGTCTCATCATTTCTAAAGTCAGTTATGTGTATGCCACGCACGCCTGGCTGAGCCAATGCGTGCTGGGCAAATTCCAGAGTCTGCAAGTAAGCCTCTTCTGCAGGATTTGCGGCAGATTCCACGCGAGCTATTTGATCAGCCGGAACGTCAATACCTGGAACGCTGTTATGCATAAAGTTCAATGGCCTAGCACCTTTAACCAAAACAACAGTTGGAATGATCGCGATCTTGCCGGCAAGCCCAGCATCCCGAACTCCAGCACAGAATTTCTCTAGGCGATCTTGGTGGTAGCAAATCTGTAGTTGCAGGAACTTGGCTCCGGCTGCATATTTCTTTGCAACTCGCTCTACCCGGTACTCAAATGGTGGAGCACCAGGATTTTCTACTGCGCCAATAAACATGTGTGGTGCTGGATCAATTTTGCGACCTGACATGTATTCGCCACGTTTGATGGTGTTCATTAGGCGAACCAGTTGCGGACCATCTAAATCAAAAACTCGACGAGCTTCTGGTTCATCTCCTGCCGTTACATCATCGCCCGTAAGCGCCACAAAGTTTTCTACGCCAAACATTGAGGCGCCCATGATGTCAGCTTGTTGAGCTAACCGATTTTTGTCGCGGCACACAATCTGCAAGATTGGTTCTAGGCCTAATTGCTTAATTGCAATCGCAGTTGCCACATTTGACGCATGCGCATGTGCTGCAGTGTTATCCGTTGCGTTTACGCCATCAAACCAACCACGGAACCGATCGGCGTACTTCTTGGCTTTATCCAGACCATTGCCATCTAATGAGTGGAACTCTGCGGTGAAAACCGTTTCAGTTGTATTCATTAACTTATGTTCAAGTGTTGACATTAATGATCAACTCCTTGCAATTCATCAGTTGAGTTTTTCCAACCAGTTGGGGTCCAACGATCCCGCTTAGTAAAGAAGTTCTTCCAAGACGAAGTTCCCTTTAGGCGGTTATCAACTGGCGGACGTAGGTGGTTGTATTCGTCCTTCCACGATGACGGCAATGGCCAATCTTGCGTGCGGTCATAAGCCTTTAGCCAAACGCATTTCATCTCTGGCTTAACTTCGCAATGACCGTTTT
The DNA here is from genome assembly GCA_044348415.1 of Candidatus Nanopelagicales bacterium. Classification (GTDB taxonomy): domain Bacteria; phylum Actinomycetota; class Actinomycetes; order S36-B12; family UBA5976; genus UBA5976. The sequence continues at coordinate 511 of JBIKSW010000204.1, read as the reverse complement.
CACGCACGCCACCACAGGGTCCATTGCGCAATGTCTTTGGGCAATTCATTGGGCAGGTCATGCCTGTTGAATGCAAAACACATTGCCCGCAGTCTTGGCAACCCCAAACGGGTCCCTTAACTACGTGTTCAATGGTGGCGATAAAGGTTGTCATGTTCGGATTTACTTGCCACGCTTAACGGCAATTAGTTCCTTGGCCTTACGCACTGCAGTTGATGCATCTGCGGCGTAGCCGTCTGCGCCAACAACATCAGCGTATTCCTGAGTTACCGGAGCTCCACCAACCATGATGATTACGTCATCGCGCATACCAGCCTTGGTGATTTCATGGATGTTGACTTTGAACATTGGCATTGTGGTTGTTAGGAATGCAGACATACCAACAACATCTGGCTGATGTTCCTTGATCGCATCAATGAACTTCTCAGGTGCGCACTGCACACCGATATCAATAACTTGGAAGCCAGCGCCTTCAAGCATGATGTTCACTAAGTTCTTGCCAATGTCGTGG
>JBIKSW010000203.1:0-2632 GCA_044348415.1 Candidatus Nanopelagicales bacterium | reverse complement strand
CGCCCGTACTCTGCAATTGTGGCTGCAACAAGTGCCTCTACTTCAGACTCAATTGTGACATCAGCACCTAGGCAAATACCGTTTGTGAGATCCTTCATTTCTTGTAGTGGTGCCGATGCAAAATCAGTGCAAACTAATTGGTCTCCACGTTCTGCAAGCTTTAGAGCTGTCGCTCGACCAATTCCAGACGCAGCTCCGGTTACTAAGGTTACTTTTTTGGTATTCATTATCTGCTCACCGATTTATCTAAATCGTTAAGGAAGTTCTCAACAACTGGATAAAACAAATCTGGTGTTTCAAGATGAGAACTGTGTGAAGCACCAGGCACCAAGAACCAATCGGCACCAGAAATTCCATTAGCGACAGTACCCATAACTTCTGGAGTTGCCTCGTCAAATTCACCAGAGATACAAAGTGTTGGCACCGAAATCTCCTTAAGTCTGGGCCTAACATCCCAATTCTCAAGAGGTGTCATGGCACCACCGCTATCAAACTCTGATCCGCCTGCCATAACTTTATAAACCTCGTTATCACTAGCCAGTGCGGCTTCCGACAATTGAACGCAATCTGGAAGTGGGTCAAGGCGGCAAACAAATCTGCGATTGTACTCATGTTCAGCCGCTTTGAATTCCGGAGATTCCGTATCGTTTGTTATTCGAGATCTTCTTATCGTTGCTTGAATCTCTTCAGGTAAGGTGGCAACTAATTTTTCCGTTGCAACTCTAAATTCCACAATACTTGCCAAGGTTGAATAAAGGATTAGTCCTCTAAGTCCAGCGGGCTGGGTAAGCGCAAATTCAATTGCTAGCATTCCACCCCAAGAGTGCCCAAGTAAAACGTATTCCTCTAGATCAAGTTCAGCAATTAGAGTTTCCAGCTCACGAACAAAAAGCTCTACAACGAACATTGAGGAATCATGCGGAATGTCTTTGAGGGAAGATTTTCCACACCCAATTTGGTCATACCTAACAACTGCACGATTCGATTTCGCTAATACTTCCATAGGTTCCATAGAAAAGGATGGGTACCCAGGCCCACCGTGTAGCAAAATTACCGGAATGCCATCTGACTGCGGACTTCCAGTGACTTGGTACCAAGTTGAGAAGCCATTGAAGGAAACTCGACCCTCTTTGATGGGAGTGTTGGGTATTACTGGCTGTGATTCATTCATGAATAATCATTTTCCGTCACGATAGAGGTTTGAGGAGCTCACTTCGGTTAGCCATTTTCGTTTCGATTTGCTGCATGATTACCTGCAATCCATCCGAACGTGGCAGCTAAACCTAACGTAGTGCCGCCAGCCCAATAAGCTTGTCCCGCAGGTGAGGCTATGCAGTTACCAGCACCATAAAGTCCAGGAACAAATGATCCATCACTTCGCAATAGTCGAGAATTGATATCGATTCTTGGTCCACCTTTTGTGTCCAAAGTTCCAGGCACCAGCACTACTGCGTAGTAAGGTCCGGTTTCCGCAAATCCATGCATCGTTGGGTTTGGCATATCATTGACTCGCGCTTCACCCGATCGCCGTCGTTCAGTGCTTGTTCCGCCGCGGGCGAAGTCTTCGTCAATTCCTGAATCTGACATTGTGTTCCAGCGACTAATCGTTTCAGCAAGTCCGTTTGAAAAATCTCGGGATAACTTAACGCCAGGCAATAAGTTTTGAAACTTTGAAAGCTTCTCATCAATTTTTTGCGCTAGTTCATCCCAAGTTTGTGCAACTATTTCGTGCCCCTCCCCTGGAGTTCTCGGCAACGGATTCCCGCCACCGTCAGTTACTGGCGCATCTCCTGGCATTTGTCGACAACGCTGTGAGACTGAATCGTCATAGATCATCACCAAGGGAAAGTTTGGATAGCTTGCAGTCGCAGAGTCCCACTGGAAAAAAGACCGAGTCATTTCGTTGTAAGTTGTCTTCTCATTTACTGCGCGTTGACCGAATCGATTTACAAGGATCATGCTGTCTCCGGGAAGCCTAAATGCTGCACTAACTGGATATGGCGCCAGATCAAGAACCATAGGGGCATACCAAGCTTCGTTCATATTCGCGATGTCTAGACCTAATGCACCAGAGATGCGAACTAAGTCACCAGTGTTTCCGTCGGATGCTAGCCCGCCCAAAACAGGTCCTCGCAAATGGGAACGAATTAATTCGACATCTCGGGTAAAGCCACCTGTTGCCATAACGACACCCTTTAGGCTTCGCACCAGCATCATTCGAGCTGCTCTATCTCCAGATGAAACTCCAATAACAGAACCTTCTTCATCGACAATTACACCGCGAACTGGACTAGAGGTTCTAACTTGCACTCCTAGCTCAACCGCAACATTTTTCATAGACTCGACAATGTCTGCGCCGGTCCCTTCAGAACCATCGTTGCGAGCGAAATACAGTCCCCTGCCCTTTGGTGTCTTGTTTTCAGGCAGATCTGCGTAATAGTCCAAAGTTTCTTCGAGTGGACGCAATGGCAGTGCACCACAATCACTTAGTGCTCCAATTGCTTCCGATCCTCGATCATAAAAAGTAACAAGGAGCTCAAATTCATCTTGCGGCAATCCTAAGTTTCGCGAATCGGGGTTAAACAATTCAGGACGTGATAGTCGAGCTAAGTACCGCAGGGTTTCATCCTTG
>JBIKSW010000202.1:0-2639 GCA_044348415.1 Candidatus Nanopelagicales bacterium | reverse complement strand
TGGATGCAAGACAACATCGCTGGCTTCGATGCAAGTGCTGACTTACAAACAGCATTGCTAGCAGGCGGTCGCTCCAACATTTCTTACAAGCTCACTGATGCCAGTGGATCGAGTTGGGTTCTGCGAAGGCCACCGCTTGGACACATCATGCCTTCAGCACATGACATGGGTCGAGAATTTCGAGTTCTCTCCGGTTTGAATTCAGTTTCGTACCCAACGCCTGTAACCCGCGGGTATTGCGAAGACGAATCCGTTATTGGTGCCAAATTCATGATGATGGATTTTATTGATGGTCGAGTCATTGAATCAGCGCAAACTGCATCAAGTCTCTCCGCTACACAAGCTGATGAAATTTCGCAGGAACTTGTAGACACATTGGCAAGGTTGCATGCGGTTGATCCCGCTGCTGCTGGTTTAGATCAACTTGGCAAACCGGCTGGTTACTTACAACGTCAAGTAAAGCGTTGGGGCGAACAATGGCAGATCACAAAGACTCGTGAGTTACCTGAAATTGAAACCCTGCACACCTGGCTGGAAACTGCAATTGCAAAAGTTCCCGAGTCACTTCCAACTTCAATCGTGCACGGCGATTATCGAATCGACAATGTAATCCTTGCCAGCGACAAGAGCGAGATAGTTGCAGTGCTGGATTGGGAAATGTCGACGCTTGGTGATCCCATTTCTGATCTGGCAATTTCCTTGGTCTATTGGAGTCAAGCCACCGATACTTTGCGCAAAAAGATCCCAGTCGCGGAAGACGTTACAAGTGGTCCCGGTTTCTGGTCTCGCCAACAAGTCTTAGATCGTTACGTTTCGCAAACTGGCTTGGACATTTCACACTTAGATGAATGTGTGGCGCTTGCTTGTTTCAAGCTTGCAGTAATTATGGAATCTATTCATCATCGCAATTTGAGTGGCCAACAACTTGGCGCTGCAGCTGGCGCGCAAAGCACTATGGGTGAGGCAACCGTGGCATTAACTGAGCTTGGCTTGGCAGTTACTCGCCAAGGCGCAATCGAAGCTTTAAACAACTAGCCCATCACGGTGCCGGATGAATTTTCATTCAAGGCCCGCTTGCGTGAAAAAGTTCCTAAGTTAATTTCTTGTTTTGTGTGCTCAGTTCGGTAAACAACTGGATCAGCGTCATGGTCATGACCAGCTTCGACTGCGGTGATTAGTTCAGCCATTAGTCGACCTGCAGTTGGGGCATTCTTGAACTGATTGCCGCTACTGCCAATTGCCATGTAGTACCCAGGTAATTCGCTCTTGTCATAAATCGGGGTCCAGTCAGAAGACACGTCATAAACACCAACAACTCCGCTGGCACTTGATGGCACCTTTAGGTCTGGCAATCTTCGAGCGGCGCGAGTAACTTGGGCATCGAATAACTCTTGAGTGCGAACCATGTTCACATTGTCAGGATCATCCACCCACTGGAACTCATCACATTCTGGTTCAGTACCACCAACCAAAAGAGCGTGTCCGGATTCTGGCCGGATGTAAACACCTAAATCTAAGTCCCCAATAATCGGATTGTTGTCGAATTGTTCCGGGGCAGTCACGTGATGAACTTCTTGTCGCATTGGACGCACTGAAACTGTGAAGTCTGAGCCAACTCCTGCCAAGTCGTTTATCCGACTAGCCCAAGGTCCAGCAACGTTAACTACAACTGGGCTTTCGATTTGCTCACCATCATTTAGTTCAACACCGCAAATGCGTCCATCAGCAGTAAGAATCTCAGTTACTTCGCGCTTGAACTTAAACTCAACACCTAACCGCATTGCAGCGTTAGCTAAGTTAACTGTTGCAAGTAATGGGTCGTTTACATATCCACCTTCCGGTGTGTACATAGCTTCAATGGTTTCGTTGGCATCCTCCCAAAACTCATCATCGTCAATTTTCTTTGGCGGCCAGTATTTACCTGCATCTATGCCAGGCACAATCTCTTGCATGCGCGCGGCACCAACAACTTCATGTTCAATTCCTACTGCGTTGAATAACTCTTGAGTTAGTGGGATTGAAACCACAGGAACTTTCACCATCATTACGCCGATGTTGCGAACTTCAGCAATCACTTCATCTGCGGGAGCATTGAGGTGAGTGCGCCAATTCTTCCAACATTGAAAAGCTTCCCAAGCAAGTGCAACTGCATCGTAAGTTGAGTAATTAAATCTAATGACAGCACTTGATGAACTTGTGGATCCAAGACCAGGCGCAGCTGCTTTATCGATGACAATTACGGACAAACCTTTACGAGCCAATTCATAAGCAACTGAGGAACCAATTACTCCGGCTCCAATTACAACCGCGTCACACTTACTGGTCATTGCCACAACTCCTGAATCTATGCTCCATATTGTTTCAGGAAACCTAGATCGGCGTGACTACATTCCCACGACACAAGTAAGTAGTGTGCTTAAGAACATGTAGGGCCCAAGTGCAAGTTTTGATTCGCGATTCATGCGTTTGGCAATAATCCCAACGAGGGCAACCACCCCAGCGCTTAAGAATGTTCCAAAGATTGCGATTAGCCATAGCTCTGGGGCATACCAACCGACTGTTAAGCCCAACGGAAATGCAAACTTCACATCCCCCATGCCTAGGGAGCCACGGCTTAGTGCGAAGAGGATTAAGTAGAT
>JBIKSW010000201.1:0-2664 GCA_044348415.1 Candidatus Nanopelagicales bacterium | reverse complement strand
CGCAAGGGATCTGACTGGGTACTTAATGGCACCAAGGCTTACATCACCAATTACTTTGATGCCGATGTTGCTCAAGTACTAGCAATAACAAACCCTGGTGGTGGCCGTCAGTCATTCACTTACTTCATGTTTGATACCAAAGAGTATGCAAACAAGGGTTACAAAATTGGCAAGCTTTACCAGACCATGTTTGGTGATGGCTACACCGGCGAGATTCATTTTGAAGACATGGTGTTACCAGAGAGTGCAGTACTAGGTGAAGTTAACGGCGGTTTCGACATTGCCGTTATGTCGTTCAACTACACCCGTATGCGTCGCGCTGGTATGTGTTCAGGTTGGAACAAGTACCTGATTGAAAAGACACTAGAACGCGTCAAGACCCGCATAGTTGGCGGTGAACCACTTGGTGCCAAGCAAGGTATTCAGTGGATGATCGCTGACATGTATCTAGATTGGCAACAGACTCGTTCACTATCGCTGGACGTTGCACGCGCAATTGACACACCAGGTCCATGGTGGAACTTGCCGCGACCAAGTGATGAAGTGCGACGGATTTGCGCGCTAAAGCTAAGCAACGATGAGTCGTTCTATCGAGTGGCAGATCGCGCCCTACAAATCCATGGTGGTTCCGGTGTACTTCGAGATACCGACATCAACAAGCTGTTTCAAATTGCTCGTAACTTACGAATTCCAGGCGGTACTGATGAAGTACAGCGCACAACTATTGCCGAAACTCTCGGCTTACGATTCAACTAGGAGTAACCATGTCAAACAATGAAACTTTGTCACTTGAGATCGGTACTTGGGCGCAGTCGGTTTCGATCGCTGACGTTCCAAAGCACGTTCAGGATCAAGCGCTACTGAACATTCTTGATGCCGTTGGAATCGCGTTCGCCTCTACTCATTATGAGTTTGCAACTCGTAGTATCGCCGCATCCGTAGCCCTGGGCTCAGGCCCGCGTGGTGTCATTGCTTGTTCTGAGCGCCTCACAGTTCGTGATCAGGCAATGCTTAATGGCATCTTGATTCATGGTTTGGATTTTGACGACACCCACGTTCCTGGTGTTATTCATGCCACCGCAAGTGCGCTTCCAACTGCAATCGCGATTGCTGACGATCGTGAACTAAGCGGCAACGATTTAGTGCTCGGCTTTCTGGTCGCATTAGAAATCGGTGCCCGAGTTGGTACTGCTGCTAATGGCGGCTTCCATGCGCAAGGTTTCCATCCAACTGGACTTGCTGGTGCATTCGGCGCTGCCACCGCAGCAGCGAAAATGATCGGACTTGATGCGCACGGTATCGCCAGCGCACAAGGAATTGTTGGATCATTGGCTTCAGGCTCTATGGAGTTCTTAGAAACTGGTGCTTGGACCAAGCGTCTGCATCCAGGTTGGGCAGCAGTATCCGGTATCACTGCTGCTGAACTTGCCAAGGCAAAGTTTGAAGCACCACTTGCAATTTATGAAGGTCGCTTCGGTCTTTACACAACACACACTCCTGCAGGCCATGACCTCAAGATGGATGCCGTAGCTGCTGACTTGGGTTCGGCTTGGGAATTGATGCGAGTAGCTATCAAGCCTTACGCTGCTTGTCACTTCACACATGCCTGCATTGATATTGCAATTGAACTTGCAACTGAAAACAACCTAACTGCCGCAGACATCGAATCCGTGACCACAATCGTGCCAGCACAGGTTGTACCAGTGGTTTGCGAACCCGCACAGGCAAAACTAACTCCACGCAGTGATTACGATGCTAAATTCTCATTGCCATTCATCGTTGCTACTGCAATTGCAAAGCGCCGCTTTACTTTGGCGGATCTTGATGATGATTGCCTAGTTGATCCTGAACTATTGGATTTGGCAGCAAAGGTCTCCTACCAAAACGATCCAAATCCAACATTCCCGAAGTACTTCCATGGAGAAGTAATCATTCAGACTAAGGACGGTCGTACTCTTCGTAAGCGCGAAGACATTAATCGTGGTGCTGACGAGCGTCCACTGTCTACAAGTGATGTTGAAACTAAGTTCCGTGACAATGTCTCGCTAGTAGCAGGTACAGATGTAGCCGATCGAGTTTTGAATGCAGTTATGTCTTTGCCAACAACCAAGAACTCGCGTGATTTTGTTGAGGCCTTAAGAACTAAATGACACTTGATGTAACCGGCTTAAGTCTTAGGGATTTCACTTCATGTGGTGGATGCGCTGCTAAAGCAGATGCATCCTTGCTGAAGTTACTTCGGTCTGCCGCCTACGACCAACAAGGTATCGACACTCTTGTTGGTCTAGCGGCGCCTGATGATGCGGCCGTTACCGCAGTTAATGAAACTACATCACTCATAACTACTGTTGATTTCTTTCCTCCGGTTGTTAGCGATGCCTTCGAATACGGATACGTAAGTGCTCTGAACTCCCTTTCTGACATTTATGCCATGGGTGGTTTAGCAAAAACAGCGTTGCTGGTTTGTGGTTTTCCAAAGGAAATTGCTGATGCGGAAATTTCAGCATGTGTGTCTGGCGCAGCTTTAGCCTGCAAGGAAGCCGGAGTTGAAATTCTTGGTGGTCACACAGTTCGGATCGCCGAACCAATCTTTGGATTAGCAGCTACTGGCTATGTTCATCCAAGTGAAATCTGGCGCAAGACTGGAATGGCAGATGGTGACTT
>JBIKSW010000200.1:0-2674 GCA_044348415.1 Candidatus Nanopelagicales bacterium | reverse complement strand
CTGCACTTGCATTCGCTTGCGCGCTTTACGACATGGAATGTGAAGTTTTCCAAGTTGGTGCGTCATTTGATGCCAAGCCATTCCGTAAGTTGATGATCGAAGCTTTCGGTGGCACTGTTCATCGTTCACCTTCACAGATCACAGAAGTTGGCCGCATGCTTGCTGCCGATCCAAAGAACTTAAGTGGTTCACTTGGAATTGCAATTTCTGAAGCGGTTGAAGTTGCTGTTAAGGATCCACAAACTCGTTACGCACTTGGTTCCGTTTTGAATCACGTGCTGATGCATCAGACCATCATTGGTGAAGAAGCATTGTTGCAAATGGAAAAGGCTGGTGACTCACCAACTCTGATTGTTGGCTGCACCGGCGGTGGATCTAACTTCGGTGGACTTGCCTTCCCATTCCTTCGCGAAAAAATGGCAGGCAAAATCAGTCCGCGTATCTTGGCTGCCGAACCAGCATCATGTCCATCACTTACTCGTGGCACTTACGCTTACGACTTTGGTGACACTGCAGGTATGACACCACTTATGAAGATGCACACTCTTGGTAAGGACTTCATTCCAGATCCAATCCACGCTGGTGGTTTGCGTTACCACGGTATGGCTCCGTTGATTTCACATATCTACGAACTTGGTTTGATGGATGCTCAAGCAGTTGCTCAGACCGAATGCTTCAGTGCTGCTGTTCAGTTCGCTCGCACCGAAGGCATCGTGCCTGCGCCAGAGCCAACACATGCAATTGCAATTGCAATTCAGGAAGCGTTGAAGGCTAAGGAAACCGGCGAAGAAACCGTTATCTTGACTGCGCTTTGTGGACATGGTCACTTCGACCTTGCTGCCTACGATGCATACCTTGGTGGTCGCATGGTTGATGAAGACTTCTCAGAAGAACGTCTTGCTGCTGGCCTAGCTAACCTGCCTCAGGTTGCTGGTGTCTAAGTAAATCTAAAACAAAAGCCCCGCTGGATTCAGCGGGGCTTTTGTTGTTTTCAAGTCTGGCTACTTCAGTTTGAAGTGAGATGCGCCACCAAGATACGGCTGCAAGGCTTTTGGAATTCTTACAGAGCCATCGGCTTCTTGATGATTCTCAAAAATTGCCACGATGGTTCTAGTGATCGCGCAAAGCGTTCCATTCAAAGTTGCAATCGGTTCAACACCATCGGCGCCACGGGAACGAATCTTTAGTCTGCGCGATTGGAATGTTGTGCAATTCGAAGTTGAAGTAACTTCGCGATAACGCTCTTGTGATGGCACCCAAGCTTCGCAATCAAACTTACGTGCCGCGCTTGATCCAAGATCTCCAGTTGCAACATCGATAACACGGTATGGAATTTCAAGTGCCTGTAAGAATTCTTCTTCGAAACCTAACAAGCGCTCGTGTTCTGCAACTGCCTCATCGACTGGACAGAACGAAAACATTTCAACTTTGTCGAACCAGTGCACTCGGAAAATTCCACGGGTATCTTTTCCATGGCTTCCAGCTTCGCGGCGGAAACATGGTGAGAACGCAGCGTAACGGCGTGGCAGTTCGCCTTCAAGGATTTCATCCATGTGATATGCAGCAAGTGGAACTTCAGCGGTACCAACTAAATACATGTCATCAGCTTCGAGGCGATAAACATTTTCAGCAGCCTGACCAAGAAAGCCAGTGCCTTCCATCGCAGCTGGTTTAACAAGTGCCGGCGGAATCATTGGAGTGAAACCATTTTTTTGTGCAGTGTTCATAGCGAGCTGAACCAGCGCGAGTTCCAACATCGCGCCAGGACCAGTTAAGTAATAGAAGCGACTTCCGCTAACTTTTGCGCCACGCTCAATATCTATTGCGCCAAGTAGTTCGCCGATTTCAACATGGTCGCGCACTGCTATGCCTTCAGCGGCAAAATCTCGTTTGGTGCCAACTTCTTTAATGACAACAAAGTCATCTTCGCCACCGACAGGTGCCGCTGGATCAACAACGTTGGACAGGCCAAGAACTAATGCATCAAGATTTGCATCCATCTCACGTAAAGCATTCTCAGCAACCTTAACTTGATCTGACAAAGTCTTGGTTTGTCCCAGAAGCGCTTGCTTTTCGTCACCAGTGGCTTTTGCTACCTGAGTGCCGATTGCCTTTTGGTTGGCTCGCAAGCTTTCAAATTCACCTAAAGCGGTGCGACGAGCAGCATCGGCAGCAATAACTTGATCAACTAATTCAACGGATTCACCGCGAGCAGCCTGGGATTGCTTGACGACCTCTGGGTCTTGGCGCAGCGCTGCTAAATCGATCATGCCTTAAGCCTAGAGGAATAAGAGCACCAAAAATTCATCTGGGATTTGGTATCTGGTGGCTAATTCCAGATAGCATCGGTTCTGCATTTGATTGCCCGCAAGGCAGAGATAAGAGGTAATTCATTGGACATGAACTGGTTGACTCCAAAAGCGCAAGCTCGCTCAGCTGGAGATAAAGGTTGGGGAAGTTTTGCAATCGAGCCGATCAGTAAAGGCGAAACTGTTGGCAGTTTCGGCGGATGGTCCGTACCTCGCGAAGTCTTGGCGACTTTAGAACTAGAACGCCAGCATCGCGCAATTCAAGTTGATGATGACCAGTATTTGGTGTCTCGCGAAGAGCGTGAACCAGGCGATTGCTTTAATCATTCCTGTGAGCCAAGTTGTGGCCTAATGGGTGCCACAGT
>JBIKSW010000199.1:0-2680 GCA_044348415.1 Candidatus Nanopelagicales bacterium | reverse complement strand
GTTAGCTTTCCGAAATCTACGCGCTTGATGGCTTCATCTGGTTCTAGTCCGTTGATGGATTCAATTCGCACAAGTGGATTGAATTTCTGTGGACGATCGCCTTCGCGTGGCTGCTTAACCTGACCAGTTACTGCATCACCCTTACGAAGTGAGAAACGCTTTACCAATCCCATTGATACATAAACATCGTTTGGACCTGGCAAGTAGCCGGAGGTGCGAACGAATGCGTAGTTATCAAGAATGTCGATAATTCCTGCTACCGGTAGCAAAACATCATCTTCGGAAACTTCTAAGTCATAATCGCGGTCGCCACCACGGTTGTTGCGGTTATTGCGACCATTGCTGTTGCGATCGTTGCGGTCACGACCACGGCGATTGCGTCCGTTGCGGTCGTTACGGTCATTGCGATCGCCACGATCGTTGCGATCGTTGCCTTCACTATCGCCATCGTTATTACGTGGGGCACGTTCTTCGCGCTCTTCGCGTGGTGCACGTTCTTCGCCTGCTGCTTCTTTACTTGCAGCGCCAGCTGGACGGGATGCAGATCGATTGCCTCTACCGCCACCTTGCTTGGCACCAATAGCCTTAACAAGTTCGGCTTTGCGCATTCCAGAAGCGCCATCAATTCCCAGTCCGGCAGCCATGGCCTTTAATTCTGGAAGGAGTTTTGAGTTCAGCCCTTTATCTTGGGCAGTTGTCTCGGTCACGTATGTGTCCTTTATGTTTTGAGTGGTTTTCTATCCAGCAAGTAATGCACGGAAATTTCGCGAGAATTTTTGCGGGATTTTCGGTGAAAGAGATTCAACCGATGTCTTAAGACTAGCAGGTCAGGTACTTTGATGCGAAATTGCCTTAAAATCGCGGGAATTTAATCTTCTTCGGCTTTTGCGTCATTGTTATCTGCAATTGCCCCTTGATCTGCAACCGCTACGGCTGCAGCGGTAAACCCTGATTTTGCGATGATTTCTGATGCCTGAGCCACTTGATCGCTAGTACTTAAGGCAATAACTGTTGGTCCAGCCCCGCTGATGCAGGCGGCGATTTCAGCCTCGCGCAGCTGAGCCATTAGTTCCATTGATTCTGGGTAGGCCTGAGCGCGGAATGGTTGGTGCAACTTATCTTCGGTTGCTTCTAGCAAGAAATCTGGATCACCGATCATGGCAGCAACAAGCAGCGCTGATCTACCGGCATTAAATGCTGCGTCAACATGAGGAATGGTTTCTGGAATCAAGCCACGAGCCTTGTGGGTATCTAATTCAGTTTGCGGGATACCAAGTACCGGAGAAATATCAGGATGCACATTCATTGAAACCGAGTTTGCTTTGCCGTCGTCTTCCAGCCACGCGATAGTCATTGCGCCAAGTAAGCAGGCAGCAACATTGTCAGGATGACCTTCGATCGCATTAGCCATCTGCAACAATTCGTCCTCGCTGGCTCGTGCGTAAGTTAACTCGCTGGCAAGAACTAGACCGGCAACAATTGCGGCAGCACTTGATCCCAAGCCTCGGCCTTGTGGAATTGCATTCTTGCATTCAACGTGCAGCCCGGTGACTTCAGTACCAAATGCTTTGCAGGCATCAATGATTGTTTTGGCAATCAAGTGAGTTGCATCAGTTGGGAGTTTCCCAGCACCTTGGCCAGTTACTTCAACAGTGATCTTGTTGTCCTCAGTAAATTGCGCAGTAACAAAGTCACGAATCTCAAGAGCTAATCCAAGTGCGTCATAACCAGGTCCAAGATTGGCGCTGGTTGCCGGAACTGAAACCGAAACTATGCGTGACATTAGGCAAGACCCAAGGCTGCGGCGGCGGCTTTAACATCAACAGGAACTACGACTGGATCTTTGGCACTTTCCAAAGCCCACTGGGTATCTTTCAAACCATTGCCAGTGACTGTGCAAACAATTGTCGAACCTGCATCAACTAAACCGCGACTTGCTTGTTGAAGTAAGCCGGCAACCGATGCGGCGCTCGATGGTTCAACGAAGAATCCTTCTTTGTCAGCAAGGAGTCGGTAAGCATCAAGAATTTGATTATCAGTGACCGCATCAATTAGGCCACCAGAATCATCTCGCGCGGCTACCGCTAAATCCCAAGAAGCAGGTTTACCGATGCGAATTGCGGTAGCGATTGTTTCAGGCTTATCGATTGGGTGACCCGCAACAAACGGAGCTGCACCTGCTGCTTGGAATCCCCACAATTGTGGAAGTTGCTTTGAAATCTTGTCGTGGTAATACTCGGTGAAGCCCATCCAATAAGCCGAAATATTTCCAGCATTTCCAACCGGCAAACAATGAATGTCAGGAGCATCGCCAAGTGCATCCACGATTTCAAAAGCCGCAGTCTTCTGGCCTTGCAGTCGAGTCGGGTTTACTGAGTTAACCAAAGCAATTGGATAGTTGTCTCCTAAGGCACGTGCGATATCAAGACAATCATCGAAGTTTCCATCGACTTGCAAAATTGTTGCCCCATGAATTACTGCCTGAGCTAGTTTGCCCATCGCAATTTTTCCTTGCGGAACTAAAACTGCACTTTTCATACCAGCTTTAGTCGCATAAGCAGCAGCCGATGCACTCGTATTTCCAGTAGACGCGCAAACAACAGCTTTTGCGCCGTTTCGGGCGGCATCAGTAATTGCCATGGTCATGCCGCGATCTTTGAAAGATCCAGTTGGATTCATG
>JBIKSW010000198.1:0-2705 GCA_044348415.1 Candidatus Nanopelagicales bacterium | reverse complement strand
CGCGGAACTTCTTCAACGAGCGCTTTCAATTCATTCAGTGAGACAAGATTCTTTCGTGCGGCAAGATCTTCTTTGACACCCTGGATGATCGAATCCAGAACCGAAGTCATCTTGTGCCTCTCTTGGGGACTAGCGGCACTCTAAGCCGAAAATGCGTCCTACATTGTTTGTAGATTAAAAATTATTTTTGCTTGCCATAGCCCATTAGGGCTAAGACTTTGCCGGCGATTAACGCTACTGGAAGTAATGCGATGCCAATCCAGACAACCATCGGGGTGGCAATTACAACACCAACGCAACCGATTAGGAAACCAAGCCCTGCAATAGTCACGGCAACCCACATTGCAACTGTGTGTCCGTGATCTGCGTGCGAGTCTGACATTAGTTCTCCTTCAAGCGTTAGTTAATTCATTCTAACTGTTAGCGGGAAGTGCTCTCGATTGTTGGGTCGATTCCCTGATCGAGTGCTTGCCACGGCGTCAATTCACTGCCGTTTGCAGGGTTACGTTCGTAGCGCTTAGACATCCCAGTTTCAAATGATTTAAGTGCAATAGCTAAACCGCATAGTGCAATCGATACTCCTGCTGGGATAACTAGCCAGGCATAATTCGAAGTCTGCGCAACCCATCCAGTAACTTCACGTCCCACAGCTTCTTCGAATTGCAATCCAACGAACACATCTAAGTTATTCACCAAGTTGGTTGTGGCCAACACAATTCCAATACCAATTGCCAAGATAACAACGCCAACTAGTCTTCGAAAGATTCCGCGAGTGGCGATTGCGCCAAGTGCTGACGCTAAAGCAGCAATTGCAAGTCCATTAAGTGAGGCATTTAACTGGTTAGCACTCAAACTCAAATTAACCGATGGGAATCCAGTTTCTTGATATGTAGCGACAACCCAGGGCCGGCTCAATGCGATAAGAACAATGACTGAGCTCAGTAATTCAATAAAGATCAAGTTACGCAAAGTTAGTTTCATGCGTGGCTGCTAACTAAAGAGTTGGCGACCGCAACTGCGTTTAGAACTGCCATGGCTTTGGCTTGGCATTCCGCATCTTCACTCTCGGGAACAGAATCTGCAACCACTCCCGCTCCAGCTTGGACATAAGCTACGTCGTTCTTGATTACTGTTGAACGAATTGCAATTGCGGTATCGATGTTTCCGGCGAAATCAAAGTACCCAACGCAACCGCCATAAACTCCGCGCTTTGACTTTTCTAATTCTTCAATAATTGTCATTGCCATTGGCTTAGGTGCTCCAGAAAGAGTTCCAGCTGGGAATGTTGCAGCGACTAAGTCAAAGGCGCTTACCGCCGGATCGATCTTGCCAATCACTGTGGAGACAATGTGCATCACGTGACTGTATTTCTCAATACTCATGAAGTCAGTTACTTCAACTGATCCCGGAAGGCAGACTCGACCTAAATCATTTCTGCCAAGATCAACCAACATCAAGTGTTCGGCTCGCTCTTTCTTGTCGGCCAGCAAATCTGCAGCATTGGACTCATCAATCTCAGGAGTTGTGCCGCGCGGTCTGGTTCCAGCAATTGGGTGCAGCATTGCCTCACCATTTCGCAGCGTTACTAAAGCTTCTGGACTTGAGCCAACAACATCGAATGCGACTTTGGTACCCAGTTCTTGGCCAGGGCCAGTTAACTCAGGGATCCTGAACAAAAACATGTACGGACTTGGATTTGTTGCCCGCAAAACTCGATAAACATCAAGTGCCGAGGCTTGGCATTTGGTTGCGAATCTTTGGCTCAGCACAATTTGAAATGCATCACCGGCCTTAATGCGTTCTTGGGCAACTCGAACCGATTCTTGATAATCAACACCAGTGGTTTCACGAGTAAATTCCGCTTTGGCAGTGCGATCAAAACTTGAAGCACTTGATGGGGCTTGTCCACCTAAGGCTGCCTCCATTACATCAAGTCGTTTTTCGGCATCAAGCCAGGCTTCATCGACGCGTTCGTCAGAGTTGTCATAGTTAATTGCATTTGCAATCAAGGTGACTGTGCCATCCTTGTGATCCAAGACGGCTAGATCAGTTGCAACCAGCATTGCTAACTCAGGTAGACCTAGAACATCTTCAGTGTCATTAGGAAGCTTTTCGAGTCGGCGCACAATGTCATAACCTAAGTAGCCAACAACGCCACCGGTAAGAGGTGGCAGTTCTTCATTAGTGATGCCTTCATTGACGCCAGGTGTAAAGAGAACATTTAAGGTTTCTCGTAATGCAGCAATTGGATCGCCAGTTTCTGGCACGCCTTGTGGCACTTTTCCAGACCAGAGTGCCTGGCCATTACGTTCAGAAAGCATTGCCGAACTAGCTACCCCAACAAATGAGTATCGTGACCAAGATCTGCCATGTTCGGCAGATTCAAGAAGAAAAGTTCCAGCACGTTCATTGGCTAGTTTTCGATAGAGACCAAGGGCAGTTTCACCATCAGCCAGCAGTTTTCTAAAGACTGGGATTACTCGTCGATTTTGCGCAAGCGATCGAAAGGTATCCAGGTTAGGAGTTGTCATTGGCTTACCTCTGGATGCGTGACTGCATCATCAAAGCAGGTTCGATTGCCGGTGTGGCAAGCTGCTCCTGACTGGTCCACCGTTAATAGCAAGGTGTCGCTGTCGCAATCCTTAGCTAGCGAGATGACTCGTTGGTGATTTCCAGATGTCGCACCCTTAACCCATGTTTCATTG
>JBIKSW010000197.1:0-2710 GCA_044348415.1 Candidatus Nanopelagicales bacterium | reverse complement strand
GGGATCTGTATTTGGATCCGCAAATGGTTAATGAGGGCTATTGGGTTTGGTTTGTTGATGGAACAGCAACAAAAGAGATCCCACTAACCAACTTCTTTGGCTGGTTTTTATCTACGGCAGTTATTTTCACTCTGCTCTCGTTTGCGCTTAAGCCCAAGCACTCTGAGGTTTCCAATGCAACACCATATGCCCTCATACTTTGGGTTTGGCTTGGGAGCTTTTTGGTGAACATAGTCCCAGTTTCACCATTCTTCAATCAGCCGACTGTCGCAGTTTCTGGATTTATCGGCATGGGCATCGTTTTAATTCCATGGTCGTGGATGCAATGGCAACGACGTTAATTACGGTTGCAGTTGTCATTTCTGCTCTGTTGACTGTAAACACACTTATAAATCATTTTGTAATTGTTCGCCCAAGAGAAGCTCAAATAGGTTCTCGGGTTGCAATCCTGATCCCAGCGCGAGATGAAGAAAACTCCATTACCTCCGCGGTGCAAAGCGCGCTCAATCAAGAGATGCTAGAAAACTTTGAAGTTGTAGTTCTAAATGATGCTTCTACAGATGCCACAGCTGAGAAATTACTCGCATTCAGTGATCACAAGTTGAAGGTCATAACTGGTGAACTAGAAGTGCCGCAGGGATGGCTTGGTAAGAATTGGGCGTGCCATCGGCTTTCCCAAAGTGTTGATGCAGATTTCTTGGTATTCATTGATAGTGATGTAACACTGGAACCTTTGGCTGTTGCTGCTGCAATTAATTCTCTAACCGAAAACCAGTTGCATCTTGTAAGCCCGTATCCACGACAACTGGCGCCAACACTTCTAGCAAGGATTGTGCAGCCACTACTCCAGTGGTCTTGGTTAACAACTGTGCCCCTAAGACGGACAAAAACATCACTTAGACCTAGCTTGGCCGTCGCAAACGGACAATTTCTAGTTTGTCGCGCAGATTCGTATTCAGTAAGCGGTGGCCACGAAGGAATTAAGAGTGAAGTTCTTGATGACATCGAGTTGCTTAGATCCTTTTATCGAAATGGGTTTACTGGCTGCGTAATTGATGGCTCGGCTATCGCAACTTGCCAAATGTATGAATCAAATCAGGATCTGATTTCCGGGTACTCGAAAAGCCTTTGGAATGCTTTTGGTGGGCCAATCGGTTCCTTGTTTGTAAATGCATTCTTTCTATTTGTTTACATTTTTCCACTAGTCGGATTCTTTGTTGATGAAGTGCTTCTTGCTGCACTTGGTCTAGCTTTAGGAATTGCGGGTCGCTTAGTTTCAGCCAAAACCTCTCGAAGCAGAATGCTCCCTGATGCTCTGTTTCACTCAATATCAATCGTTGCCTTTAGCCTGCTCAACATAGTTTCCTGGTGGCGACATCTAGCGGGAACAAACACTTGGAAATCAAGGGACCTAAAGTAGGGCTGTGGCAAACATAATTGTGATCGGCGCTGGCATGGGTGGCATGGCTTGTGCCGCCAGACTTGCTAGTAAAGGGCACTCAGTTCAAGTTCTAGAACACAACCAAACTTGGGGCGGCAAACTCGGTTCGGTAGAACATGATGGTTACAAGTTTGATACTGGACCGAGCTTATTAACTCTGCCAGCCGTTTATCGCGATCTGTTCCTAAAAACTGGAGCAGCAATTGAAGACTCAATCGAGATTGTCGATCTAGATACTGCGTTTCGTTATCAATTTGCTGACGGCAGCGTTTTGAAAATGCCAGGCGCAGGTATTGGAAGATGTGCAGAAGCGATTGGCGATAGCTTGGGCGGCGATAGCGCCGAACAATGGCGACAGTTCATGCGAAGAGCAGCTCAAATGTGGTCAGTTACCAGAAAGCCATTCTTGGAGTCTGAACTGCATGGTCTAAAAAGTTTGCTTGCCCTTTCTTGGCGCCTGAATGACATAAAAACGATTGCGCCGACCAAAACTTTGCGAGGCATGGCTAGTCATTACCTAAAGGACCCGCGCCTAATAACTCTTGTCGATCGGTATGCGACTTACACCGGTTCGGATCCACGACAAGCCCCTGCTGCACTTGCTACTGTCCCCTACATCGAGCAAACGTTTGGCACGTATCACGTAACGGGAGGGCTTCGCGAACTCGGTAGAGCGCTTTATGAACGTGCAACCAATATCGGTGTGCAATTTGAATTTGGCTGCACAGTTATCAACATCGCAACCGAACCTAAGGTTTCAGGTGTGACCCTTGAAGATGGGCGCTTCATCTCGGCAGACATTGTTGTGGCGAATGCAGATGCTTCAAATGTTTACCAGCACTTGCTAAGCCCAGTGGCACAGCAACGAACTGCATCGGCCAGAAAATCGCTTGCAAAGGCAACACCTTCGCTATCGGGCTTTGTAATTCTGCAAGCGATGTCAGGTAAAACACCAGACTTCGAGCACCACAACGTTTTCTTCCCAGAAAACTATGAAGACGAGTTTGATTCAATTTTTGGTATTGGTAAAAAAGTCTCGCCGGTCTCTGATCCAACTATCTATATCTGCTCCCCTAACGATTCGCGTATGGTGCCGACTGGAAATGAATCTTGGTTTATGTTGATAAACGCACCTCGCCACAATCCGGCAGAAGGTATTGATTGGTCGGATTCCAAACTAAAGGCTGACTACACCAAGCAAATCTTGTCGATACTTGCTCAGCGCGGGTTTGAAACGAGTGATCGCAGCATCTGGCAACAAACCGTTAC
>JBIKSW010000196.1:0-2721 GCA_044348415.1 Candidatus Nanopelagicales bacterium | reverse complement strand
CACCTTCTTGTCAGAGAGTTCAATCGGTGCTGGCGTTCGTCGCGTCGAGGCACTCGTGGGAGCAGACGCATACCGTTATCTTGCACGCGAACATCATTTGGTTGGACAGCTTTCGGAAATGACAAAAGTGCGCGCTGAAGAATTACCAGAGCGAATCTCTAAAATGATGGAAAAATTAAAGGCCGCCGAGAAAGAAATTGCGAAGGCACGTACCGCAGCCTTAACTAGCAACATTGAGTCTTTGGTTGGAGAACCAACACGAGTTGGTGAAGTTTCGCTCTATCGCTTTACGGCTCCAACTGGTACTGCAGCCGGTGACTTGCGTGACTTGGTAACGAATGCAAAGGGCAGCATTAAGGCCTCAAACTTTGTATTGGTTGGCGCAACGATCGAAGATGACAAAGTTGCAGTAGTTGTGACAACTGATGCAGCGGCACGTGCTGCAGGTGCATCCGCAGCCACCGTACTTAAGGCCATGCTTCCGGCCCTTGATGGCAAGGGCGGTGGAAGTCCAGAGATGGCACAGGGTGGCGGTACTGGTGCTACCAACCTTGATGCGGCACTATCTGCAGCAAGCAACGGGATTAGCAGCTAGTACATGATTTCTGGCGTTCGCATAGCTCTCGATGTTGGATCTGTGCGAATTGGTGTGGCTAAATGTGATGCCGAGGGTCTTCTGGCAACGCCACTGACAACAATCTCTGCTGGACCAAATGCTCTACTGGAGGTTGGCGAACTGGTTCAAGAACATGAAGCTGTATGTGTTTACGTAGGCAAGCCAATTAGCCTTTCCGGCAAGGACACGGCGAGCACTCAGGCAGCGATTGAATTCGCTCAAGAGCTAGTTGCGCTATTGGGGCAATCAACTGCACAAGTTCGATTTATCGACGAAAGATTGAGTACCGTCAGCGCACAACGCGGTATGCATGAGGCGGGTCGCAATATCAAACAAAGTCGTGATGCAATAGATCAAGCGGCGGCTGTCGTTATTTTGGAACACGCGCTGGCTTCAGAACGAAATTCTGGAGCATTGGTAGGAGAGGAAGTGAGTTTCTAGATGAGCAACGTTGATTTGTTTAGTAACTCTTCACAACCTCAGCAAAAGCCACCAGGACGTCGTTCAAAGAAAAAGTCTTTTGGAAAAACACTCGTTATATTCATTGCGGTTATCGCCGCTATTGGACTGGTGGCTCCTCAAGTTGCTTCCCGCCTCTCGGGCGCACCAGATTTCCCAGGACCAGGTTCAGGATCAGTGCAAGTGCAGATTGAGTCTGGTGAAACTCTCGCGCAGATCGGCAACAGCCTCAAGGACTTAGGGGTTGTTGCATCCGTTGATGGCTTCATCGCTGCAGCCAATGACAATCCCGATAGTGGTTCTATAGCTCCAGGTTTGTATAACTTGCTCCTTGAAATGAAGAGTTCAGATGCAATCTTGGCGCTGCTGAATCCAGAGAACCGAGTAGTCACTCGCGTTGTCATTCCAGAAGGCAAACGAGTCTCGTGGACGATCAACACCCTTGCAACCGAGACTGGGATTCCATTGGCGGATTTCGAAGCTGCAGTCGCGAACGCAAACCAACTGGGTCTGCCTGATTACGCCGGTGGCAATGCGGAAGGATTCCTGTTCCCAGCAACCTATGAGTTTGGTCCGGGAGCAACCGCTGAGCAAATGATTAGCGAGATGATCTCACGATTCAATGCCGAAGCTACAAGCATCAACTTAGAGGCCCGCGCTGCCGAAATGGGTAGAAGTCCGTATGAGATCGTGATCGTCGCATCACTTCTTGAAGGTGAAGGTCAACCTCGAGATTTCGCAAAAGTCGCGCGTGTTGTCTACAACCGTCTTGCCGAACCAATGCGGCTGCAATTCGATTCCGCAGTTAACTACGGACTTGGCATTGCAGATGTACTACTCACAACAGAGTTGCTGAATACACCGACGGATTACAACGTTTACTTAAATGACGGACTGACGCCAACTCCTATTAACAACCCAGGTGGACTGGCGCTTGAAGCTGCTTTGAATCCAGAGAATGGTGACTGGCTCTATTTCATCACGACAAATTTGCTCACCACAGAAACTAAATTCACTCAGTCGTATGAAGAGTTTCTTGTCTTTAAAGATGAGCTACTTGCATTCTGTGATGCCAACTCAGATGTGTGTTACAAGTGAAAGCCGCAGTTCTAGGTAGTCCAGTTTCACATTCTCTTTCACCAGTCCTTCATAATGCTGCGTATCGAACGCTCGGTCTAGATCACACATACTCGGCTATCGAAACTACAAAGTCAGAACTTGGAATCTTCTTAGATGTCGTTAATGAAGAGTGGCTGGGAGTTTCGTTAACGATGCCGCTCAAGGAGGTCGCTTTTGACTTTGCTGATACTTGTGACGAGCTCGCTGAGTTGACTGGTGCGATCAATACTTTAGTTTTCGGAGATCGAGTCAAGGCCTTCAATACTGACGTTCTTGGTTTGGTTGATGCTTTATCGGAAGCGGGCTCTGCAAAGGTTTCATCCGCGGTGATTTTCGGCTCTGGTGCAACGGCTCGCTCCGCACTGGTTGCCCTACAACTACTCGGTGCGCAAGAAGTAAGTTGCATTGCGCGTAACGAAACTGATGTTGAGCGCATGGCCGGTATTGCTCGACAGATTGACGTCGATTTCTCGCATGTCCAGCTAGGTGAGTCTGGTTGGTTGCAAGCAGATGTTGTAGTCAACACC
>JBIKSW010000195.1:0-2733 GCA_044348415.1 Candidatus Nanopelagicales bacterium | reverse complement strand
CGCGCAAGAAGGATTCAGGCGAACGTAACGACATGGAATCTGGCATGGCCAAATACATCGCGAGCGAATTCTGCAAGGAAATCGTTGAGGATTCATTCCGGATTCATGGTGGCTATGGCTACTCAAAGGAATACGAAATCGAGCGGTTGTATCGCGAAGCACCGATGTTACTTATCGGTGAAGGCACTGCAGATATCCAGCGCATGATTATTGCGCGTCGCTTGCTCGAAGATTACAAAATCCGTACCTAGTTTTACCTAGTCACTGATTGTGTAGTGCGCATCTTGCACGATGCAGGCTTCGCCGTTGATTGGAATCATGTCCTGTGGGCAGGCCGAAAACGCAACGATGCAGTCCATCTCAGCGCGCAGCTCTAGGTAATCACCAGGGGCAGCAACTGCAGGAACGTAAGTCAGCGTGCTGCCATCAGCAGATACTGGAACATTCATGAAGATGTTAAACGGCGCTGGCTGAGAAATTCGCTTTATGCCGATGCCGTCAAGGGCTTGGCCAAGATTGTCTGTGCAGTTGTCGTGGTAACCGTCTGCGCCTAAGAGTTGGTAGCGATAGATATCGCAAGCTGCCATGAGGGTGTCATGGATTCCAGGAGAGGTATCCGCAGTAATCGTCAAGATAGGGCGACGTTGGTTGGTCATAATCGAGTCACCAACCTGCGGGATGATTTTTCCAAGCGAAACATGTGTGTGTTCCATTGAAAGTGGCTCTGTTAAGTCAGCGGAATTAAAAGCCCAAAAGTCGACAACCTGCAAGCCATTGGTATTAATGACTCTGAGTGTCTGGCCTTTTTTCATACGATCAGCCACACCACGGCGAGCTGGAATAAGTTTCAATTCAGACATCTTGACCTCCATAAATTCGGGTTCTAAAGACACCTTAGGCTGTTAGCCATGGCTATTGATACATCACGGTTCACAATTCACCCAGAAGTTCAAAACGCTTTGGCAACAGGCCAAGCGGTTGTGGCATTAGAGTCAACAATCATTAGTCACGGTCTGCCGAGCCCACGAAACGTTGCCGTAGCCGGAGACATTGAACAGAGTGTGCGCGACGGCGGGGCAATTCCAGCCACGATTGCAATCATCAATGGCCTAGTCAAGGTCGGTCTGACCGCGGAAGAACTGGCGATCCTGGGCGATCCAAATAGCAACGTAGTTAAAGTTTCAACGCGCGATCTTGGTCCAGTCTTAGCTGCTGGGGGACACGGCGCCACAACAGTTTCAGCCACAAGTCACATTGCGCACTTGGCTGGAATTAAATTCTTCGCAACCGGTGGCCTTGGTGGCGTGCATCGCGGCGCCCAAGACACTTACGACGAATCCGGTGACTTAGTAACCCTTGCTCGCACTCCGATCACGGTTACTTGCGCGGGCGTTAAATCAATCCTTGATGTGGGCGCAACCCTTGAACGCCTTGAGACTTTAGGCGTGACTGTTGTTGGCTTTGGTACAGATGCATTTCCAGGTTTCTATCGAGCAGATTCGGGCTTTGGTGTGCCTTGGCGTGTGGACACGATTGAACAGGCTGCTGCCATTGGCCTGCAGCGCGATGTGATTCAGGCACCGGGTGCTGTAATCATTGCTAAGCCAGTTACCGAAGCCGATCAACTAGATCTAGCGTTACACGATCGCGTGCTAGCTGAGGGAATGGCGGCCGCAGATAAAGCGGGCATCATCGGGAAAGATGTCACTCCGTTCTTGCTTGATTGGTTCCACACACAAACCAATAATCAATCTCTTGAAGTTAACGTCACCTTGATTAACGCCAATGCTCGCTTGGCCGCAGAAATTGCAGTGGCGGCACTGAAGTCATGACAACCAAGGCAAATTCACGCATCTGTGTCATCGGTGACATAAACGTTGACGTGATTACTTTGCTCTCAGGTCCCTTGCAAAAGAACACCGACACAACTTCGGTAAACGCAATCACGCTAGGTGGCTCAACTTGCAACGTTGCAGTTTGGTTGACCCATCTTGGTGTAACAACTGAATTAGTTGGCGCAATCGGAGATGATGTGCTTGGAGCTTGGGTAATAACGCAGCTGCAGGCTTTTGGCGTCTCAGATGAAAACATCCGTACCATCACAAGCAATCGAACCGGTACGTGTGTGATCTTGGTGGATGAAACCGGTGCGCGCTCAATGATGCCTGACTTTGGTGCGAATCTTGTGCAGTCAGTTGATCAGCAATTGGAAAACTTGATTAGTGAATCCGACATTGTTGTGATGAGTGCCTACTCTTTTTTGCGACCAGAATCTCGTAAGTTCGCACTAGATGTCCTCGAGTGTGTTGAAAAATCAAGCGCTCGCATGGTTATCGATGCGGCCTCCAGTTCGCCAATTGAAAATGCTGGCCCAGAAAAGGTTCGTAAGTACTTGTCACGAGCTGATTTAGTTCTGGCCAACGAAGATGAATTCGCAGCCCTAGAAATCGGTGCGCCGGATAACTGGACTGCAGAGTTCCAGAACCTAATCCTTAAGCGCGGTCCGCGGGGAGCGCTCTGGCTAAAGCGTGGCCAAGAGGTGGCTTCCGTTAAAGCCGAGGACGTTAAGGTCATCGACACCACCGGCGCTGGCGATGCCTTTGCAGCTGGCCTGCTGTCCCAACTTCAACTTCGGGCAGATTGGGAGAATCTTGGTGATGTGGACTACGCCCAGTCCCTTTTGGTGGCTTCCCATACAGCGGCCGAGAACTGCAAAACCCTTGGTGCCACGCC
>JBIKSW010000194.1:0-2744 GCA_044348415.1 Candidatus Nanopelagicales bacterium | reverse complement strand
ATCGAAGACGGCCTGATTACTGACGACGGTCGAATTCGGGCTAGTTTGCCAACACTTAAGAATCTTCTGGAACGTGGTGCCAAAGTTGTTGTTCTTGCTCACTTAGGTCGTCCAAAAGGTAAGCCAGAATCTAAGTACTCACTGGCACCAGCCGCAGCTCGGTTAAGCGAACTACTCGGAAAGCCGGTTTCGCTGGCTGAAGATGTAGCTGGTCAAAGTGCTCAAGCGACAGTCGCATCGCTCAGTGATGGTCAGATCGCGATGCTGGAGAATGTCAGGTTTGACGAGCGGGAGACTGGGGAAGCCAGTGCCCGTAAGGAGTTAGCAAAAGCCTGGGCAACGCTGGGTGACCTATATGTAAGCGATGGCTTCGGAGTAGTTCATCGCGAACAAGCATCGGTTACCGATTTAGCAAAAGAACTTCCGCACGCCGCCGGTTTGCTCGTAAAGGCAGAAGCGGACATATTCGCAAAAGTCTTAAGTGACCCAGAACGTCCCTACGCCGTGGTTCTAGGCGGTTCAAAAGTTAGCGACAAACTAAAGGTGATTGACAATCTGATCTCCAATGTTGACCGCCTACTAATTGGCGGAGGCATGTGCTTTACGTTTCTAGCAGCTAAAGGCTTTTCAGTCGGCTCATCACTTCTGGAAACCGATCAAATCGATAACGTAAGGGAAATCTTGAGTCGGGCTCAAAAACTTAATGTTGAAATAGTTTTGCCAACCGACATCGTTGTGGCTGATGCCTTCACTGCGGATGCAAACACTCAAGTGGTTTCTGCTGAAAACATTCCAGACGGTTGGATGGGTCTGGACATCGGCCCAGATTCAATAGCACTTTTCGAACGCAGTCTGGCTGATGCCAAGACAATTATGTGGAATGGCCCAATGGGTGTTTTTGAGATGTCGGCATTTGCAGCTGGCACTAAAGCGGTCGCTGTAGCTATGACAAAGAACTCCGGTATGACAGTTGTCGGTGGTGGTGACTCAGCCGCAGCGGTTCGCCTTTTGGGAATTGACGAATCTGGTTTCTCGCACATCTCAACTGGTGGCGGCGCAAGTTTGGAATATCTAGAGGGCAAAGAATTGCCTGGCTTATCAGTCCTGGAGGACAACTAAATGGCACGCACCCCGTTAATGGCCGGCAACTGGAAAATGAACCTCAATCACATTGAGGCAATTGCACTAGTTCAGAAACTTGCTTACACATTCAATGCCGAAGATTTTGCAACATTAGAAGTGGCAGTTATTCCGCCATTCACTGACATTCGATCAGTTCAAACTTTGGTTGACGGTGACAAGTTAGCTCTTAAGTATGGAGCTCAAGATATTGCTAAGGCCGATAAAGGTGCATTTACCGGCGAGATCTCAGGTCCGATGCTTGCCAAGCTTGGCTGTACTTTTGTAATTGTTGGCCACTCTGAGCGTCGCGAGTACCACGGCGAAGACAATCAGATCGTGAATCTAAAGACTCAAGCCGCGTTAAGAAACAACTTGATTCCTATTGTTTGTGTTGGTGAAGGGCTTGAGGTTCGCAAGGCTGGAAACCATGTGGCTTACACACTTGAACAGTTAGATGCTGCGCTACAGGGAATTGCAGCCAACGATGTAGCAAATCTTGTCGTTGCGTATGAACCAGTGTGGGCAATTGGCACTGGTGAAGTTGCAACCCCAGCTGACGCACAAGAAGTTTGCGGCGCGATTCGAGCTCGGATCCGAGAGATTCATGGCTCGGCGGCTGATCAAACTCGAGTTCTATATGGTGGCTCAATGAAGGCAGATAACGTGGCTGCCTTGATGTTAGAGGCTGATATTGATGGTGGTCTGGTAGGCGGAGCCTCGCTGGATCCTGATGAATTCGTGTCGGTTTGTCGCTACCGATTGCACGCGTAGAATAGGGATGTTCGTTTCCGTGTACCACTATCTAGCAGGTGACCAATGATCGCAGCGTTTCAAATCCTTCTGGCAATAACCAGCATGTTATTGATCGCTTTGGTTTTGCTTCATAAGGGCAAAGGTGGCGGACTTTCCGATCTATTTGGCGGTGGCATGAGCTCATCACTTGGTGGGTCATCCGTAGCAGAACGAAACTTGGATCGAATCACGATCGCATTAGCTTTAGTTTGGACCGCAGCAATCGTGGGTCTTGGCTTGTTGTTAAAAACCGCGTAAGCAATCAGGAGTAAATAATGGCAAGTGGTAGCGCAATCCGTGGAAGTCGCGTTGGAGCAGGCCCAATGGGTGAAGCTGAGCGCGGCGAAGCTGCACCGCGTATCTATCTACCGTTTTACTGCGCGTCAGGACACGAGACCACACCGAGCTTCGCACATGATGCTGAACTTCCGGAAGAGTGGGATTGCCCAAAGTGCGGCATGCCTGCCGGAACTGATAAGGACAACCCGCCAGTTTTAGCTAAGACCGAGCCATACAAGACTCACTTGGCTTACGTAAAGGAACGTCGCAACGATAAAGATGGCAAGGGCATTCTTGACGAAGCCCTAGCTAAACTTCGCGGCAAATAATTAATTAAGTATTTCTTGCGCTGCGGCAACAACAGCCTCAGCAGTAATACCAAATTCTGAGTAAAGCTTTTCGGCTCCTGCTGATGCACCAAAATGCTCCAGGCTGATGCAACGTCCGGCCGAACCGACATATTTCCACCAGCCCTGTGCGATTCCAGCCTCAACTGAAACTCGAGCTGTTACATTGTGTGGCAGAACTGATTCCCGATACTCGGCATCTTG
>JBIKSW010000193.1:0-2745 GCA_044348415.1 Candidatus Nanopelagicales bacterium | reverse complement strand
CGTAGTTTTCTCTCCAGCTTTATTGCACCGAGCACTTTCCGGCGGTATGACCTCTTGGGCTGATCCAGAGTTACAGGAACTCAACCCGGAAATAGAACTTACCGATACACCTCTGGTTTTGCGTCCCTCAGCTCGACCGCAAGAAATTGCAGCTCTTAATGAATGGATGTCCCGAATCGATCCCGTAGGTTGGCCAGCGAGCCCAAGTGGATTGATTCCTACTGATTTATATGACGCAGAAGCGATCGTGACAGAGCTGGAAGCTGAAGGAACACTCGCAGTAGTTCCAGCATCACTTGTTACAAATAGTTCTTTGCAAACGATCAGCATCCAAACTTTGGCAGAAATCGAACCGGTCTATGTCACGGTCGAAAGTGTTATCTCTGCTGGAACTCAAATGGTGACTACAACTGAAGGATCCAACGTCACGGCTGCTTTAGACGCGACCTTGCCACCGATCCCTGCAGCCGGCAATGATGTGGCAGCACTACCTTGGCAAGCGTTGAATCAATTCTCAATCAATGTTTGTGCGGGTGCTAATGAGTTAGCAGGTCGAGCGTTTGCTCGCTATGCGCTTCGCCTTGATTCCCAGGGCGCGATGATTACGTATGGGTTTACTGAAACGCCTGAACAGGTTCGATTGGTAGCGGTAGATGCCGTTTCACAAGGTTTACCTGAACCAACAATTCCACCGTCTGATGCCCCAGAAGCTGAAGTACCTACTGACGAGTCATCAGAAGAACCACTTGAAGATTCAACTGTTATGCCAGAAGAAGAATTGCTAGAAGAAGATGCTGAAGAAGTAACAGATGCGGCTACGCCGGAGCCAACTTCTTAGTTAGCCATTAAGCGATTCTTAAGAAGCGCTTGGAGCAGGCTCTGGTGCAACTTCCGCGGTAGCTGCAGGAATCTCGTAGTCTGCATAGAAGCCTGCCTTCTCATTAACCAACAACGACATTGGTGCTGATTGGCCACTGGCAAACATGAACGACAGATTTACAAAAGTGCCTGGCTCAAGCCCACCTGTAACACTGGTTAGAACAATTCGGTATTCGGATTCAAAGCCAATATTGACTACGTCTTTATGTGGCAGTGGAATGTTGACTTCGCCAACAACACCAACTGATTTCGCAGCGGCTACGCCGTCTAGGACATCATCTACGGCATCATCAGTGTTAATGATGGTCATCAAGACTGTGGCACGAGAGGTATCGGCTGGATCTACAACAATGGTTGCGTTGCGAATTTGTAGCGCACCAACATCCATGCTGCGGCCATTTCCGGAGTCACCCTGGGTGTTTGTAGCGGCGTCAAAGCCGGCGGCACAGCCACTGATCAGAAGTACGGCAGCGCTTAGAAAGGCTGCGACTGCGATGTTCTTACGTGCCATGAAACGAGTCCCCTTTAGGTGAATTACAAGTTCGAAAAAGTCTTATTCCTAAGTCTACTTGCGCAATATTCAAGGGAATATCCCGTCGATAGTGAACTCTTTACAAATTCCTACAATTTGGAAACCAGCCAAAAACCCCATTGTTCAATGGGTTTTTGTGGCATCAAGGCGGCGTGTCGCGTGGTAGAATTGGAGTTCAAGGCAACCAAAGGATCAATTTAAATGGCCTACAAAGTCGGGGAAACTGTCGTCTACCCTCATCACGGCGCAGCAGACATCATTTCTAAAGAAAAGCGCACCATCAAGGGCGAAGAGCGTGAGTATTTAGTACTTCGCGTGCACCAGAGTGATCTGACAGTTCGTGTGCCTTCTGACAATTTGGACTTAGTGGGCGTCCGCGATGTGACTAGCCAAGCTGGCCTTGAAAAAGTTTTTGGCGTACTACGTATGCCGTATGTTGAGGATCCCGCTAACTGGTCTCGCCGATTCAAGGCAAATACCGAAAAGCTTTCTTCAGGTGACGTAATCAAGGTTGCTGAAGTTGTTCGCGACCTATGGCGTCGTGCACAAAAGAAGCCACTTTCAACTGGTGAAAAGAGCATGCTTGCTCGCGCTCGCACTCAGTTGATTAGTGAGATTGCATTAGCTGAAAAGACAAATGAAGTTCGCGCCGAGGAAGTCCTCGACGAGGTATTGGCTTCCTAATGTCGACTGCCGCTACTGGACGAGTGGCGGCAATTATTCCCGCCGCTGGATCAGGTGTTCGCTTAGGTGCGGATATTCCAAAAGCATTTTTGGAATTAGGCGGCCTATCTTTGTTAACTCGTAGCGCATTAGCTATGAGTACTGTCGCAGACATATTGATCATTGCGGCGCCAGTTGATGGATTAGATGAAGCAGGCGCACAGGTTGCACAAGTTGATGCCGAGATCCACATCGTTGCTGGTGGCGAACATCGCCAAGAGTCAGTAGCAAATGCACTTCGCATGGTTCCAGAAGATGTTTCGATTGTTTTAGTTCATGATGCAGCGCGACCACTTGTGCCAATCGAAGTTACGCAAAACGTTGTTGCTGCAATTCGAGGTGGCGCAAAAGCTGCGATTCCGGTTCTGCCACTTGTCGACACCATCAAGCGAGTAAACAACCAAGGCATTGCAATTGAAACGGTTGATCGCAATCAATTGCGCCGAGTGCAAACACCACAGGGTTTTGATCGCACAACTTTAGATTTGGCTTACCGAAATCCTGAAGTGGTTGCAACAGACGATGCCGGATTAATGGACGCCCTTGGAATTCCAGTTGTAACGGTTGCTGGCGATGAGCGTTCACTAAAAATTACAACGATGGCTGATGTG
>JBIKSW010000192.1:0-2747 GCA_044348415.1 Candidatus Nanopelagicales bacterium | reverse complement strand
AACAGCCAAAGGAATCAAATGACTTCAGGACCGCGCCCAGTTAGAGCCGCTAGAGGCACTGCTTTGACGACCAAGGGGTGGCAACAGGAAGCAGCATTGCGAATGCTGCAAAACAACCTTGATCCAGAGGTGGCTGAATACCCAGATGAATTAGTGGTCTATGGCGGCACCGGTAAAGCTGCCCGTAACTGGGAATCCTTTGATGCAATCGTGCGCACCCTCACAAACTTAGAGAACGACGAAACCATGTTGGTGCAGTCTGGAAAGCCAGTTGGCGTATTCCAGACTCACGAATGGGCGCCGCGAGTAATTCTTGCTAACTCAAACCTTGTTGGCGACTGGGCAACTTGGCCAGAGTTTCGCCGCTTGGAACACATGGGATTGACGATGTATGGCCAGATGACTGCCGGCTCTTGGATCTACATCGGTACGCAAGGAATCTTGCAAGGAACTTATGAAACTTTCGCGGCAGTTGCTGCCAAGAAATTTGGCGGCACTTTGGCTGGCACATTAACCATCACAGGTGGCTGTGGTGGCATGGGCGGCGCGCAGCCTTTGGCCGTGACTATGAACGACGGCGTCTGCTTAATGATTGACATTGATCCAACAAGACTGAAGCGACGCGTTGAAACTCGCTACCTCGATGAGATCGCGGACGACCTTGAAGATGCTGTGCGTCGCTGCCTTGATGCTAAAGCAGCACGTCGCCCACTTTCTGTTGGATTGGTTGGCAATGCTGCAGAAGTTCTTCCAAAGCTTCTTGCTATGGATGTTGATGCAGACATCGTTACAGATCAGACTTCAGCCCATGATCCGCTGTATTACATTCCAGCTGGCATGGACTTTGCCGATGCTCGTGAGTATGCAGATAACAAGCCAGATGAATTCACTAAGCTCGCGCAAGAATCTATGGCTAGGCACGTTGAAGCCATGGTGGGTTTCATGGATAAGGGCGCTGAAGTATTCGACTACGGCAACAGCATTCGCGATGAGGCGCGCAAGGGTGGCTATGACCGCGCGTTTGAATTCCCTGGTTTCATTCCGGCTTACATTCGTCCGCTGTTTTGCGAGGGAAAAGGACCGTTTCGTTGGGCTGCGCTTTCGGGCGATCCAAAAGACATCGCTCGCACAGATCAGGCAGTACTTGATCTGTTTCCAGACAACGATCACTTGCGTCGCTGGATCACTATGGCGCAAGACCGCGTAGCGTTCCAAGGTCTGCCAGCTCGAATCTGCTGGCTTGGTTATGGCGAACGCGACAAGGCTGGCCTTGCTTTCAATGAACTTGTTGCTAGTGGCGAAGTTAGTGCGCCAATCGTAATTGGTCGCGACCACTTGGACTGTGGTTCGGTTGCCTCTCCTTACCGCGAATCCGAAGCCATGCTTGATGGATCGGACGCTATTGCGGACTGGCCGCTGCTTAACGCCATGATCAACATTTCTTCTGGCGCATCTTGGGTTTCAATTCACCATGGTGGTGGTGTCGGTATTGGTCGTTCAATTCATGCTGGCCAAGTCTCCGTTGCAGATGGAACGCCGCTAGCCGCGCAAAAACTTGCGCGAGTTTTAACGAATGATCCAGGCATGGGCGTGATTCGTCATGTAGATGCGGGCTACGACCGAGCAATTGAAGTTGCAGCGGAAAGAAATGTTCACATTCCAATGCAGCCACATTCACATGAAGCAAAAAGCGCTAACGGTGATCTGCTCTAACCATGAGTAATTCATTCACGCTGACCAATATCAGCCAATTGGTCACAAACAACTCCGCAATCGGCGATGGTGACATTGGCGTGATAACTAACGCTGCAATAACTGTTACTGATGGCATTGTTAGTTGGGTTGGTCAGGCAAGTGAAGCGGATTCAAGTATTCCCAAAACTGATGTTGGTGGCCGAAGTCTGATTCCTGGATTTGTTGATAGTCACTCACATTTGATGTTTGCTGGTGACCGCTCGGAGGAATTTGCCGCACGGATGGCAGGCGTTCCCTACTCTGCTGGAGGCATCAAGGTAACTACTGCAGCAACCAGAAGTGCCAGCGATGATCAATTGCGAATCGGCGCCCAGAAGTTAATTGCAGAAATGCACGAATCTGGAACTACAACCGTTGAAATAAAGTCTGGTTACGGCCTTGATGTTGCAACTGAAGAACGCAGCGTTCGAATTGCCGCTGAGTTAACTGATGAAGTTACTTACCTCGGGGCTCACGTGGTTGCCCAGGAATTCGCTAATGATGCAGAGGCCTATGTCGACCTCGTCGTCGGCGAAATGCTTGATGCATGCGCGCCGCATTCAAGTTGGATCGATGTTTTCTGTGACCGTGGTGCATTTAACACTTATCAATCACGGCGGATATTGGAAGCTGGCATTGCGAAGAATCTAAAGCCACGAATACATTTAAATCAGTTAGAGCAAGGCAATGGCATCGCAATGGCGATTGAACTAGATTGCGCCAGTGCCGATCACTTGACCTACTTAACGGATGAAGACATCAATGCACTTGCTGCGAGCAGCACGGTGGCTGGACTTGTACCAGGGGCGGACTTCAGCACTCGCGCACCGCAATACCCACGTGGCAGAGACCTGCTAGATGCTGGCGCAGTCGTAGCTTTATCTCCTGATTGCAATCCGGGAAGCTCTTTTACTACCAACATGCCGTTGATGATTGCCCTCGCAGTACGCGAGATGCACCTAACCGTTGATGAGGCATTGTTTGCGGCCACTATGGGTGGAGCAATATCCCTG
>JBIKSW010000191.1:0-2749 GCA_044348415.1 Candidatus Nanopelagicales bacterium | reverse complement strand
ATGAGCCAATTGAAATATCTGGCCCTGGATTGGTTGGTGGAACGATCACCACGGATGATATGTCAGGAGTCGTCATTGTGAACGCCTGGGCCTCGTGGTGTTCACCATGTCGAGAAGAATGGCCAATTTTTGTTGCGATGCAACAGGCCTATCCTGACGTTAATCTCCTGGGTCTAAATGAAGCTGATGATAAAGACGCAGCCGTCGAGTTCTTGAGTTCACAAGATGGCTCTTGGCCACACATCAGCGATCCGAATCAGGCAATCGCAGCCAAGTTTGATGTGGTTCAAGGCAGTTACTTGCCAGGCACCATAGTGCTCGACAAACAGCATCGAATTGCTGCCAAGTTCGTTGGGCCAGTTAATGAATCGGATTTATCGCGAATCCTTGAACAACTCTTGGCCGAGTGACTAACCGACTGCTTCTCCAGCTGCTTCCTGCTTAGCGGCATGATGTTCAGCCCCAGTTCGCAGTGGCACTTCGCGTAAGAAAAGTGCCAGCACAAAACCTATGACAGTTAGCGGAACTGCTGCCAAGAACACCACATGGAATGACTGAACAAAAGCTTGATAAATTACAGCCTGTAATTCTGGGGTAAATGTTTCAATTACTGCGGTGTTGTTTTTGAGCTGTTCAAAAGCTTCCGGTGTTGCGCCAGCAAGGGCAGCTGGATTTGTTGCTGCTAACTCTTCAACACCTTTCGGCAAATTGATTGCTAAGCGACTTGCGTATAGCGATCCAAATAGCGCTACGCCGATTGTGCTACCAATTGATCTAAAGAAAGTATTGGCACTCGTTGCAATGCCCAAGTCCTTCATGTCAACCGAGTTTTGTAATGCAATGACGATGGTTTGCATGGAAAGCCCAAGGCCTGCGCCGATTAAAATCGCATAAATTGATAACTGCCAAAATGGCGTAGTTTCATTTAGCGTCGACAGCATTCCAATGCCAACAGTCATAAGCGCTAGACCCATGACTGGGAATCGCTTGTAGTGGCCGTGCTTGCTAATTTGTTTTCCACTAACAATCGACATGGTAACGATGCCGAGCATGAATGGAATCAACTTCAAGCCGGCAACGGTTGCCGAATCTCCTTGCACTACTTGTAAGTAAAGCGGCAACATAACGATGGCACCAAACATGCCAGCACCGATGATGGCGCCAAGTGCCGAAGTTAGCGAGAAGGTGTGATTCTTAAACAGGTCAAGCGGCAGAATTGGTTCGGCAGCTCGCAGTTCCTGCATCAGGAAAACAACGGCAAGAACAATTGCCAGGCCGATAGTGGCTAATGTCTTACTACTTAGCCAACCGTCTTCTGGGCCGAAAACTGAAATACCAATCAATAACGCAGTAACTGATGAAACCATCAAAAGTGCGCCTAAATAATCGATGCTGTGCTCGCGACGGATGTTTGCATTCTTGAGTGACGAGGAAGTCAAGATCAATGCCAAAATTCCAAATGGCAGATTGATGTAGAAAATCCAACGCCATCCGGCAACACCCAAGATGGAGTCTGCGTCTGAGAAGAAGCCACCAAGTAGCGGGCCAGCAACGGCTGCTAATCCCCAAACCGCGCCGAAGTAACCTTGATACTTTCCGCGTTCACG
This sequence comes from Candidatus Nanopelagicales bacterium, assembly GCA_044348415.1. Lineage (GTDB taxonomy): Bacteria > Actinomycetota > Actinomycetes > S36-B12 > UBA5976 > UBA5976. The sequence goes on along the minus strand of JBIKSW010000191.1, from coordinate 1,142 downwards.
CGGTGAAACTAGGTCACCAATGATTACGAAGGTAAGTGCCATCAAGCCACCGGCACCAAGGCCTTGGAGGGCTCTGAATGCGATTAGCTCAGTCATGTTCTGGGATGCCCCGGCCAAGAATGACCCAATTAGGAATGTGACGATTGCGAATTGAAAAACCGGTCGGCGACCATAGAGGTCTGAAATCTTGCCATATAGAGGTGTTGAAGCAGTTGAAGTCAATAAGTAGGCGGTGACAACCCAGGTGTAGTGCGACAGGCCATTGAAGTCTTCAACGATGCTCTTTAGTGCTGTTGAAACAATGGTTTGATCCAGTGCGGCAAGCAACATACCAACCATGAGTCCGCTGAGGACTACCATGATTTCTTTGTGAGTGGCTTGACCGGTGGTGTTTTGAGTCTGAGAAGTCATGAGGATTCCTTAATGGAAACACTTAGATTTTGATTGAAAGTTCAACCTCAACCTACACCTGCTGGGCATGTGGTTGAATGAAGGCATGGCTAATACCCCTAAAGAGGAAGACCCGAACAAGGCGGCATTTCTTGCTGCGCTTGAAAAAAAGAAAACTCAGGGCGCCAAAGGCAGTAGCGCAGGCACAACTTCCGAGAATTCCAAAGCTAAGTCTTCGGGTCCAACTGCGCGACGGATTGAACGTCGCCGAAGCGGAAGTTCTTAAACCCTGATTCTTGATCCAGTTGGATCAAAGACTGCATCAGGTGCAACTACTGCATTAACTGTTGTGCCACCACAAGAAATCTGAACCGATTCGCCTTCTTTTATTTCTGCTGGCAACCAGCCAAGTGCAACTGGGTGGCCAACTGACCAACCAAATTCGGCGCTGGTTATGTAACCAACATTTTTCCTAGACATAAATATAGGCTGACCAATTGTTGGCACAGTTTCTATATCGGTAAGACTCAAAGTTCGAAGCCTGCGGGTTGTGGCGCGAGCTGAAGCTGCAGCAAGACCCAAGTGTTCCCCATCAGTTCGCACTGCAAAATCTAAACCAGCACTAGTTGGGGTATCTTCGCGACTCATGTCACTACCCCAGGCTCGGTAGCCCTTTTCCAGACGCAAACTTGTAAGCGCGCTTCGACCAGCAGGGACTGCGCCAACCCGATTTGCTTGCTTCATGATCTCGT
>JBIKSW010000190.1:0-2753 GCA_044348415.1 Candidatus Nanopelagicales bacterium | reverse complement strand
ATCGAGATGGCGGATTTGCGCAGTACTGTTCTGTTCCTTCGAATTGGTTAATCGAAATAAACTCGGACTTAGAAGCACAGAAAGTTATGACTGCAGGCACTGCTGGATTTACTGCAGCCCAATCTGCACTGCAGATTCTCGAGAAAGTGCCTGTTGATCGTGGCCCAGTTCTAGTAACTGGAGCTACGGGTGGAGTAGGAAGTTTTGCGGTTGCCCTGCTATCTAATTGCGGGTACGAGGTGGTAGCTAGCACGGGGCGAGCGGACCGAAGTGATTGGCTCAAGTCTTTAGGAGCTACTCGAGTAATGGGAAGATTACCCGAATCAGTTAAGCCATTAGAAAAAGAATCCTGGGCGGCCGTTGTTGACACCGTTGGTGGCATGACGCTCCAAAGCGCTCTTGCCAGTACTAAGTATTCCGGAATAGTGACAACTTGCGGTAATACTGGTGGGAGTACCCTATCGACTTCAGTGTTTCCATTCATTTTGAGAAGTATCACACTAATCGGAATAGATTCCGTAAATGTTGAGATGCATGCCAAGACTCAAATTTGGAAATGGCTACTGACTCAATTGCCTTCAAGTGAGTGGCAAAAACTCACTGGGAAGATTGCAGAATTTGAAACTTTGTCAGAATCTTTATCTGAAGTGCTGGCTGGGCAGACAAGAGGACGAACGCTTGTTCAGATAGGGTGATATCAATGCCTAAAACTACAGATACCAAAAAGCATCTCCCGACCTCAGATCGGATTTATGATGCCGCAGTCTCATTAATGTTTGAACGTGGCTATCACGGTACCTCGATGCGCGATGTAGCGTCTTCGGTCGGAATACAGATGTCTTCGCTTTATCATCATTTTCCAAGTAAGCAAGCTCTCTTGTTTAGCATAATGAATCAAACTATGGATGATTTGATAGCAAATGCAAGGGTTGCATTTGCTATTGAAGGTTCACCACGTGAAAAGTTGATATCGGGAATTACAAGCCATGTAAATTTTCATGCTCAGAACAATATGGAAAATTTCATAACGGATTCAGAATTGCGATCGCTTGAACCTGAAGAACGTAAATTGATAGTAGCAAAACGTGACAACTACAGCGCTCTTTTTCGAGCAGTAATCGAGGATGGTCAAAGCCAGGGCCAATTTCGCCAAGCAGATACCTCGGTTGCATTGGCAGCACTTTTTAGCATGATTAGCTCTGTACCTGCTTGGTTTAAACCCAGTGGACGTTTGAGTTTGGATTCTGTAGCACAAGAGATTTCATTTTTGTTTTTAGATGGATTAACTCGAAACTAACTAAGCAGATAGTTATTTCCGCTAGCCAAGCTGGCGTGGATGCAGCCGGTAAGTCTTTCGGCGCAACCCTGAGGTAAACCGCAGTAATTCAGGGAATTATGCATTTATGCAATTATGCGTATAATTATGCATATGACGAAAGTAGCCATTGTTGGGGCCTCGGGATACGCCGGTGCTGAGTTAATCCGAATCATTCATGCTCATCCGCATTTTGAGTTGGGTGTAATCGCGGCTGGTTCAAATGCTGGTTCAACTTTGGCGCAGGTCCATCCACAGTTTTCGAGTGTTCCAGAACTTGCCGGTTTGGTTTTCGCAGATTCAACACCACAGGCGATCGCCAACCATGATTTAGTTTTTCTTGCGTTGCCGCATGGCCAATCCGCAGAGTTAATCGCAAAGCTGCCAACCGATGTTCGCATAGTTGATCTTGGCGCTGACTACAGACTTGAAGATGACAAAGATTGGCACACCTATTACGGGGGAGCGTACGCCGGCTCTTGGACTTACGGCATTCCAGAAATTCATGGACAGCGCGAAAAGATTTCTGGCAACACTCGAATTGCAAACCCTGGTTGTTACGCAACCTCAATTGAACTTGGATTAGCGCCATTACTAGCAGCCGGACTAGCTGATCCCAAAGACATCATTGTGGTTGCTGCGTCTGGAACTTCTGGCGCTGGCCGGGGCGCAAAAGTGAACTTACTCAATAGCGAAGTTGCCGGATCCATGTCGACTTACAAAGTTGGCGGAACTCACCAACACACCCCAGAGATTGAACAAACTTTAAGCAAGCTTGCAGGTACTGAAGTGCAAATTAACTTCACCCCAATGTTGGCACCTATGCCACGAGGAATTCTGGCAACCATAAGTGTTAAGACTGAACTGGGTGGCGCAAAACTACGCGAAGCAATGATCGATTACTACGCAGGCGAAGCATTTGTAACGGTGCTGCCTGAAGGTGCCCTGCCAGTTACGGCTTCAACGCTTGGTTCAAATGCGGTTCACATTCAAGTTGCTAAAGATGATCGAACCAATCGCGCAACCGTGATTGTTGCGATCGATAACTTGATTAAGGGTGCTGCTGGACAAGCGGTTCAAAATGCGAACCTAATTTGCGGCTTCCCAGAAACGGCGGGCCTTACTGCAATTGGCATTGCGCCATGACCGTGGTCATCAAATTTGGTGGCAATGCCATGGTTGATCAGGATGCACTGGCTGCATTCATCGACGGCGTGAAGCAACTTGTACAGTCAGGCGCAAACCCAGTTGTTGTGCACGGTGGTGGACCACAGATTTCGGCTGGCTTAAAAGCTGCAGGTATTACTTCGGAATTCAAAGGTGGCTATCGCGTAACGACTGCTGAATCCGTTCAAGTAGTGCGCGATGTCTTGGTAAATGAAGTTAACAAAGAACTCGTTGATTTATTGAATGCAAATGGTGTGACTGCGATCTCGAT
>JBIKSW010000189.1:0-2767 GCA_044348415.1 Candidatus Nanopelagicales bacterium | reverse complement strand
AGAAGTAATTTAACTTTTAAAGAAACCGCCTTCGGGCGGTTTTTTTATTGCCCGCTTTCGGATGTTTAATCCTTGGGTGCTCTAAGTCGAGCACTAATCCTTCGGCGCTCGGATCGCCATGAATTCTTTTTCCATGTGATACAAAGTTTGCGAACTTTCTAGCGAGCGCCCGCCAGGAATAGCAACGTCATAAACCGTTCCCTTACTTGACCGATCAGCGAGTGCTAGAAGTCGAGCGGCGGCTGCTAGCTGATCAGGATGCCATTTTGCTTTTTGGGCACGCAAGAATCGTAACTTCCATGGCGGCACACCAACTAGTGGTGCTAATTCATTTTCACTCATGTTTGCCGGTGCGCTCGCATACTTGATTAATGAACGCAGTCCGCTACTTATTGCCGACACTGCCGGCACCGCTGCACTTGAATCATTAGTCATCGCCCATCGAAACTTTTCTAGTAATTCAACTGGCTGGGCATTCCACATCGCATCACTTAAATCCCAACCCATTACGCCAACAACGCCTGCGTAATACTGTGAGACTTCTACTTCATCAATAACATCCGCTTCAGTGTCAGCACACAACTGCGATACCGCTGCCAGCAATTCGCCTAAGCCAGAACCGATTGAGGCTTGCAGTGCAGTGATCGCACCCGCAGTTGCTTTGCGGTTGTGTCTGCGAAACTCGGCAATTATTGCAGCCTCAAGGTCTTTAGCTTTTAATTCGCCACAAGCAGCTTCCAGAACGTTTGCTTTTCTTATGGTGTCAAGTAACTTCTTGCCCTTTACGCCGCCAGGGTGAGTTACTACCAAGCGAACGTGTTCTGGTAGTTCCGCAACTGCCGTGAGCAAGATAGCTCCGACGTCATCAGTAGCAGCATCAATTCCTTGCACCACTATTACCGTGAGTTCACCAAAGAGTGATGGCGACAATGCGTTAGCTAGTTCGCCGGCTGCGCTCTCATTTCCGGCGATGATGTCTTGACGCACGGCTGCCGGATCAGCTTTGCGAGCTGAAGCCATGACGCCTTCAATCACCCGCTGTACCAAAATCGCTTCTTTGCCTACTGCCAAAACCACGTGGGCTTGATCAGTTGCGGAAGCTTTTGCCATGGATTCAATATGTCACGAGCCACTGACTATCGTCGGGTCGCCACCCAAATCTGTGAATCCTGCGCAGTTATCGCTAAATCTCCTTGCAGGTCAGTGCGAAAAACTTGGCTACCAGTTAACTCATACAGCGAGATAGTTTCTGGAGCTGGGTGCCCATAGTCGTTGTCCTTACCTGCTGAAATGAATGCGACTTCCGCATTTGCCCAACTCGCAAAGTCACTTGACTGGTAACGCGAACCATGGTGCGCCACCTTTATGACATCAAAGTCGATTGCCGGAAGATCTCTAGCTATCTTTTCTTGCGCTGGCGGTTCGATGTCCCCAGCTAGCAAAATCGAAATTCCATTTACTTCCACTGCTAATGCCACACTGGCATTGTTAGCATCGCTCCCTTGACCCGTGATCAATTCACTTGGCCAGATACAAGTGAAAGAAACTCCATTAACTACAAAACGTTCAGGGTAGGTCATGACGGTTGCATTCAAATTCATACGGTTTAAGACACCTTGGACAAACTTGGTAGTAATTGGTGGATCATTGAGCGGACTAACTCGAATTTGACCAATCGCTCGATTACCAATGGCGCCTTCAAGTCCACCAACGTGATCAGCATGGAAATGCGTCAATAAGAGAACTGGGATTCGTTTGATGCCCAGATCATTTAGACAGCCATCGATCGCTGCTGAGTCTCCCCCAACATCAACTACAACTGCCTCGTTTGGTCCCACGCGGATCACTGTTGCATCTCCTTGTCCGACATCGCAGGAAACCATTACCCAGTTTGGAACTGGCCATTGCTTGAAGGTAAGTGATGGGTTGATCCAAAGGAGAACTACTGCAGTGATCAATATTGAGAGTGCCTGGCTTTGCTGCGCTTTGGAAAGCTGGCGCCAGACAATGCCCACTTGAATTACGCCAGACACGCAAATCAGTGCCAGAGCAATTCCAAGCTCTCCAGATGGCCAAGGAATTCTTAGCCATTCAGCTGCTGCACTAAATTGCGCCACCAGTGCAATAAGTTGCGCGAAACAACCTGCCAGCCAGGCAATCAAAGTTCCAAGTACCTGCGAAAACGGAGTTACTAAAGCTGCAAGCAATCCCAAAACCATGGCTGGGCCAGCAAGTGGCACTGCCAACATGTTTGCCGGGATTGAACTTAAAGATATTGGCGAACCCAGCGCAACCAATATTGGAAACACCGAAAACTGCGCGGCAATCGTTACGGTCAAGGTTTGAATAATCCAAAGTGGCACTCGCTTTGGAATAGTTCGATCAAGGAAAGCTTGGATTCGATTGACCCAGAGAATTAGCCCGGCGGTAGCTGCGACTGAAAGTGCAAAGCCGTAAGAAACTGCTAACCAAGGATCCATTGCAACTAAAGCAATGATTGCCACACTTAAGGCGGGCACTGGAGATCTATTTGATTTGGAGTAAGTTGCCGCGAGCGCAACTAAACCCATGACGGTTGCTCGTAGCACACTTGGTTGCGGTCTAACCAAAACGACGAACGCAAGTAATGCGAAAACAGTGATCAGGTATTGCCAATTTCGATTAACTCGAAACTTTCGAAGCACTGCCAGCACTACAACAATTAGCAGTGTCACATTGGTGCCAGAAACTGCGATCAGATGAGTAAGCCCAGCGGCTTTCATTTGTT
>JBIKSW010000188.1:0-2768 GCA_044348415.1 Candidatus Nanopelagicales bacterium | reverse complement strand
TACCCGGCTTTGCGAAGACCTTCAGCGGAGCGAAGGCCAGCTAGTGAGCCACCAACAATTACTACCGGAGCAGACAAAATCGTTAACTACTGAGCGATGCGAATAGCCTGCATCGGGCAAATGTCAACTGCCGCCTCGATGTTGTCTCGTTCGCTGTCGTCAACTTCGGCAACGTATTCCAACTTGTCCTCGGCGTTCAACTTGAAAACGGTGGGAGCTTCGAATACGCACTGTCCGTAGTGCTGACACTTGTTCATGTCGACTTCGACTTTGATCATTTACTTTTCCTCGATTCGTGACGGATAAAGGTCTTTGGATGGAGTTCTAATGCCGCGGAATTCCCAGTCGCCACCCATAGCGGTTGAAACGACCTCTTCGCTCTCAGTTGGTTGAGCTCCCACATCAGATCGAATAGGAGACGGACCGTGTACAATCTTGTTGCTCAAGCGACCAAGCCCTTCAACTTCAACTTCAACAACATCGCCTGGCTGCACCGGTCTTGAGTTTGCTGGTGTGCCGGAGAAGATCATGTCCCCTGGAACCAGCGTGATGGTGCGCGCTAGGTCTGCAACAAGGTAGTTCATGTCCCACTCCATATTTTTGGTGTTGTCGTCTTGCCTTAGTTCACCATTGACATAAGTGCGAATGTATTTGTTGCGGAAATCCCAATCGGTTACCATTCCGGGTCCAACCGGAGCCAAGGTGTCGGCACCTTTTACGCGGAGCATGGAACCAGCATCGGTGTCCCTAAAGTCATGAAGACCATAATCGTTACCAACCGAGTACCCGGCTATGTATTCAGACGCTTCCTCAGGTGAAATGTTTTTGCAAGTTTTGCCGATGATGATGACAATTTCACCCTCGTAGTTCAGCCATTTGCAGCGATCTGGGCGAACCACATGACCGTTGTGTGAATTCAAAGCTGTAATTGGCTTGTGAAAGTAAGTTGGCGCAGACGGCAACTTAGTCATGAACTCATCGGTGCGTGACTGATAGTTCAAATGGACAGCCAAGATTTTGGTTGGCTCACTCGGGGCAAGATGAATTGCGTCGTCGATGGCAACTTTTCTGCCATCAGCAGCTATTAATTCATTGCCAACTCGAAGCACCTGAACAGGCGCCCCTTCTAGCAGAATTCGACGATACTCAGTCACGAGATAGAACCAAATCCTTAGGTCTAGGGAAACCAGCCTCAGGCTCAGGGAAGTAAACGTGTACCTGTCCTGTGCCAATAGAGTTTTCGTACTCGGAGTACATAACGCCCTTGGCGGTGTTGTCACCTTCACCAGTTGCACCAGCCATGGTCAACCAGTGGCTGAAGTTTGCTTCAGGCTTGAACTTCTTGAAATCGTCCATGGTGTCCAGGATTCGGGCGTGATCGCCCTGCTTCATCCATTCAATGCGCTCTAGATCTGCAAGGCGCGCACCTTCTGAATAGATGTGACTTGGGTCAGATGATTCGTGCTTACGTAGGTCGCGAAGCTTGTAGAAAGTGTGTGACAAAGCGCCAGAAGCTAGAAGTAGAACCTTGCGATCGGTGTCGCGAATTGCTTCTCCAAGGGCACGACCGGCACGCAAGAAATCTTCTGCTGTTGCAGTTTGGCAAACAGAAATAGAAACCCACTTCTTGTCTAGGCCGCGACCTAAGTAGTGCCAAAGGTTCACAGTGGCATAGAAAATCGGAAGATGCGGATCGCTAATTGGAGTTATCCAGGTTCCGTTCTTCTCATCGTATTTCGCCGCCGCCATGGCAAGTTCTGGGTCACCCTTGAATGCGTAGGGAACCTGAGACATGCCTCGAGGTAGTTCTTCGGAAGTGAATAGTCCAGAGCGTTCTGCTTGAGCGGTAATCACAAACTCGACTGTGGTGGCCCAGTGGCTGTCAAGAACAACTACTGTGTCGTAGTCCAGAGTCTCCATGACTTCCTTGCGGAATCTCTTTAGTCCTGGAACTAGCGAAATCTCCTTGCCCTCGTTTAGGTCATAGCGAACCTTTTCGGGCAACATGATTGTTGGCACGTGGGCCAAAATCGCGGCTCCAACTACTTTTCCCATTTCTATTCCTTCCATCCATTTGGTGAAATAACTGTGTTCTTTACATCTGCGTAGAAATCAAAAGACCAATTGCCGCCCTCGCGCCCGATTCCAGATTTCTTGGAACCGCCGAATGGAGCCTTCAGGTCGCGAACAAAGAAGCAGTTGATCCATATTGTTCCAGCAACCACCTCTGAGGCAATCCGCTTGGCATGTTCACGATTACCCGAAACAATCACTGCCGCCAAACCAAACTCGGTGTTGTTGGCCATTTCAATCAACTGTTGATCAGTTGAGAAAGTCTGCATGGTCAAGACCGGACCAAAGATCTCGGAAGTGACAATTTCGGAACCGACCGGAGGGTTAACAATCAGTGTTGGCCTAAAGAACAGACCCCCCAGCTCACTGTTGGGCTCACCGCCCATAACCACCTTGATGCCGTCTTTCTTTGCCCTATCCACGAATCCTTTGATGCGCTCGAAGTGAACAGGATGGATTTGCGGACCAATGTCGGTTTCAGGGTCTCTCGGATCGCCCTGCTTGAGCTTCGCGGCTCTTTCTTGAAACTTTTTGGAAAACTCATCGGCAACTGATTCGTGCACCAGCAAACGAGTTCCAGAAAGGCATACCTGACCTGCGTTGTCGTATTGCTCAACTGCTAGTTCAGCGGCCAAATCTAAGTCGGCATCTTCCAAAACAATAGTTGGGGATTTTCCACCCAGTTCAAAAGAAAC
>JBIKSW010000010.1:0-9840 GCA_044348415.1 Candidatus Nanopelagicales bacterium | reverse complement strand
GTTGAAATCGATGGCCGACGGGGAACACCTGCGTCTTGCACAACTCCAGTTGAAGACGGCATGGTTGTTAGAACTCAGACTGCCAAAGTTGCAAAACTTCGCAAGGGTGTAATGGAACTTTATATTTCCGATCACCCATTGGATTGCTTAACTTGTTCTGCTAATGGTGACTGTGAACTTCAAGATATGGCTGGGGTAGCAGGACTTCGTGAAGTTCGTTACGGCATGGATGGCAAGAATCACCTTGATGCTCCAACTGATTCTTCAAATCCTTACTTCTCATTCGATGAAAGCAAGTGCATTGTTTGTAACCGTTGCGTGCGTGCCTGTGATGAAGTGCAGGGAACCCTTGCATTAACCATTGAAGGCCGTGGCTTCAACTCGAAGGTAAGTCCTGGTGGCTTGAACTTCCTTTCGAGTGAATGTGTTTCTTGTGGCGCATGTGTGCAAGCCTGCCCAACTGCAACTCTGCAAGAAAAGTCAGTAATTGATCTCGGTATGCCAACTCGCACTGTGCAAACTACTTGCGCCTACTGCGGCGTTGGCTGCTCATTTAATGCCGAACTTCGTGGTGATGAATTAGTCCGCATGGTTCCAGCTAAAACCGGTGGCGCCAACGAAGGTCACAGTTGCGTCAAGGGTCGTTTTGCTTGGGGCTATGCGTCACACTCCGATCGCATTACCAAACCAATGCTTCGCGAAAAAATTACCGATGAATGGCGTGAAGTTTCCTGGGATGAAGCAATTCAATACACCGCTACCAAGCTAAAGGCCATTCAAGAGAAGTACGGCGATAACAGCATCGGTGGCATTACATCTTCGCGCTGCACCAATGAAGAGATCTTCGTGGTCCAAAAGATGATTCGTGCTGCTTTTGGTAACAACAATGTTGATACCTGTGCTCGGGTTTGTCACTCACCAACTGGATATGGCTTAAGCACTACCTTCGGCACCTCGGCTGGAACTCAAGACTTTAAGTCAGTTGCCAATACCGACGTAATTGTTGTGATTGGCGCTAATCCAACTGACGCACACCCTGTATTTGCTTCTCGCATGAAGCGCCGAATCCGCGAAGGCGCAAACTTAATCGTTGTAGATCCTCGCAAAATCGATCTTGTTGAATCAGCGCACATCAAGGCCGATTACCACTTACAGCTTCAGCCAGGCACTAACGTAGCCGTAATCAATGCGATGGCACACGTAATCGCAACTGAGGGCTTAATTGATGAAGAGTTCGTTGCAGAGCGTTGCGATCCAGGACCATTTAATCGCTGGCGTAAATTTATCGAACTTCCAGAGAACAGCCCAGAAGTAGTTGAGGCACAATCTGGTGTTCCAGCTGAAACTATTCGCCAGGCAGCGCGCTTGTATGGAACTGGCAAGAATGCTGCTATCTATTACGGCCTAGGTGTTACCGAGCACTCCCAGGGATCCACCATGGTTATGGGTATGGCGAACCTTGCAATGGCTACTGGAAACATTGGTCGTGATGGCGTTGGTGTTAATCCACTGCGTGGCCAGAACAACGTGCAGGGTGCATGCGACATGGGTTCATTCCCACATGAGCTTTCTGGTTACCGTCACGTTTCAGACAATGCAGTTCGCGAACAATTCGAAATGCTTTGGGATGTAAAGCTGATGTCTGATCCAGGTATGCGAATTCCAAATATGTTCGATAATGCGATCTCTGGCGAATTCCGCGGACTGTTTGTGCACGGTGAAGACATCGCACAATCAGATCCAAACACTAAGCACGTAGAACATGCACTTAAGTCCATGGACCTAGTTGTTGTTCAGGATTTGTTCTTGAACGAAACCTCCAAGTTTGCTCACGTATTTTTGCCAGGTACTTCATTCTTGGAAAAGGATGGCACCTTCACAAATGCCGAGCGACGCATCAACCGCGTCCGTCCGGTAATGGCCGCCAAGAATGGCAAGCAGGAATGGCAAATCATTTGTGAGATTTCACAGGCCATGGGTTATGAAATGCACTATGACAATGCGGCTCAGATCATGGATGAGATTGCAGAAATCACACCAACTTTCAAGGGCGTGAGCTTTGCCATGCTGGATGAAGTTGGCAGCGTGCAATGGCCATGCAACGATGCGGCTCCAACCGGAACACCAATCATGCACGTTGAAGGTTTCGTGCGTGGCCAGGGGCAGTTTATGGAAACCCCATTTGTTCCAACTGAAGAGCGTTCAAATCGTAAATTCCCACTCTTGCTAACAACAGGTCGGATCTTGAGCCAGTACAACGTGGGTGCTCAAACTCGTAGAACCGCAAACGTGACTTGGCATACTGAAGATGTTTTGGAAATCCATGAGGCAGATGCTGCTATGCGTGGAATCACTGATGGTCAAAAGATTGCGGTATCAAGCCGAATCGGTGAAACAATCCTCACTGCGCTTGTTAGCGATCGTGTTCCAGCTGGTGTTGTTCACACAACTTTCCACCACCCAACAAGTGGTGCAAACGTTGTTACAACAGAATATTCAGACTGGGCAACCAACTGTCCAGAGTTCAAGGTAACGGCAGTTGAAATTCGTCCAGCGGATTCCAGCGAAGCACCAACTAACACTCTTGAATCTGTTCTGACAAAGGCTTAGTTGTGGACATTGCAATTCTGACTCGTATGGCCGGAGATATAGAAAAGAACATTCCGGCTCACGAAGAAACTTATCTACGAATTTCTGAGCATCTGGTTAAGTTCTGGACGCCGCAAATGCGTTCTGACTTTTACAAACATGTCACAAGTAATCGTGAGTCATTTAGTGAGACTTTAAACAAAGTTGTAGATGAACTTCGCGCGAAGGCAAATGCTTAGTTAACTCGCCAAGGTAGTGGCAAAACTCGAATAAATGTTCCAGATGGATTGTCACCTGGTGAAATGACGCCAAGTCCATCTGCTTGAGAGAGTCCGCGCAGCATGGCTGAACCACGAAACTCAGTCATCTCAGCCATCCCTGAAGACTGCACAATTGGAACTACTCGGGTACGGTCACACGGAAAATCTTTTGCCAGTTGAATCTTTGCCATTCGATTTTCGCTTTGGCCAGATAATCCGCGTAAGGCCGGAGCAACAACGGTCATAAAGCTAACGAGCGCAGCAAGTGGATTGCCAGGCAGTCCAGCAACAAGTTTTCCATCTGGAAGTATAGCTAGCAGAGTTGGATGTCCTGGGCGCATCAGAATTTCGCTCACAATGTAAATCGCGCCTAACTGCTCCAGCGCAGGTCGCAAGTAATCATGATCGCCAAACGAACTACCGCCAGTGACAATTACGATGTCACCAACCGCATCTTTAATGGCTTCCCGAAGTGCTGTTAAATCGTCAGCGCAATTAACACTTGAGTTAACTTGTGCGCCGAGGTACTCAGCCCACGGTGCTACTTGCACTGAAAGTGAATCGCGAATTTGGCCAGGTCCTGGTTTGCCGGAAGTAGTGAGTTCACTGCCGGTCACGATAATTGCAACCGTCGATGGTTGATACACCAAGACTTCGTCGATACCTGAGCTCGCCGCTAAGCCAGCGACTGCAGGCGTGAGCAAAGTACCAGCGGCTGCAATACTTTCGCCAGCAAGCGCTTCATCACCAGGCTGTCGAATGTGTTGACCAGGGGTAAACGAGCTTTTGCTGGCAACATCGCCTTCAAATAGCGTGGCCATTTCTTGCGGAATCACAAACGAACAGTGTGGTGGTAGGTGAGCACCAGTGCTTACCTTTAAGGCGCAACCGGTCTCAAGGTACGGCAGAAAGTTTCCAGCATGGAGTTCGCCAACTATTCGCCATGGTCCTTGTCCAAAAACGGCATAGCCATCCATCATGGCGGTATGAGCAGGTGGTAAATCAATGTCAGCAGTTAAATCTTGAGCCAAGACTGAATTGATTGCATCAGCTAGAGGCAACTGAATCGCAGGCTTGGGTGAGGCGGATTCAAAGCTCAGGGATACGGCCAAGTCCCATTCCACATTGTGGTTAATCTCCGCAGCCATAGTCACAATCTACCGAACCCATGCCATGCTTTATAACTATGAGCGCGGTTACAGAATCGATTCCTGATTCACTCATCGTCGCTGGCGGCAAAGCAACCCGTATGGGTGGTTTAGATAAAGCCATGTTGCCAATAGGTCTGCGTGGCAAAACTTTGATTGAAGATGTCATCGAATCATGCCCAGGAAAAGTATTTGTAGTGGGTTACCCACGTGAACTTGGAACTGAGAACAACAATTTGGTGACCTGGGTTACTGACTTGAATCCAGGCGGGGGACCAGCGGCCGGAATCTGGTCAGGAATTCCCCACGTATCCACTGAATATGTATTTGTTTCGGCCGCGGATCAAACTCTTTCCGCGGAGACGGTTTCCCAACTTATTGGCAAAGCACACGGAAACGATGGCGCTTGGGCAATTCGAAGTGATGGCAGCGGCCAGCCGTTGTGCGCATGTGTCCGCGTTGATTTGTTGCGTGACTTACTAGCGCCAACTCAAGGAATAAATCAGTCTCCACTGCGCCTGCTTTCAACTTTAAACATGGTTGGGGTGGCCGTTAATCCGGATCAAGTAATCGACTTTGATACGTGGCAAGATGTTGCTAGGGAAGTTAAGGGACGTGATGCAATGGATCAGATAACTCAAATGTGGATGACTCGAGTAGCAGCATTGCTAGATGTGGATCCACACGAAGTTCTCACTACTGAACTGCTGGATCTTACACGCGAAGTTGCACATGGAGTTGAGCGAAAGTCTGCTCCTCTAACTACTTTCTTACTTGGATATGCTGCAGGAAAAAATTCTTTGTCACCTGATGAAGTGCGTAATTTGATTGCGACAGTTTCTTCTGCCGTAGCGGAATGGCAAATCGTTGACTAATCAAGAGCCAATGAATCCAACCCAGCGGATTCAAGTTTTAAAAACTAAATCAAACAGCGCAGTCAGTGATCACGTGGTTGGTGAAGAACCCCTTGAAATTCGAATTGATGGCGGTGCAGGGTTACAGCAATTAGCAATCACTATGCGCACACCTGGTGCTGATATTGAGTTAGGTGCCGGATTTCTTTGGACTGAAGGATTGCTGCGAACTCGAGAAGATTTAATCGGCATCACTACTTGCAAAGACAAAGAGCTAACTCCACGCGAGCAAGAAAATGTGATTGTTGCACGAGTTGTGCCAGATGCTCCGGCTGTAACTCGCACACTTGAGCGTAGGTTTACGATTTCAAGTGCCTGTGGCGTATGTGGGTCTACCCACATTGAGGATTTGCGGAGTCGCGGCTGTGGAAATGTAGTTGCGCCAGGAATTTCCGAGACTGAATTACTAAAGCTGCCTGAACTGATGCGACCAAAGCAAAAGATTTTTGATAAAACTGGTGGACTACATGCTGCTGGTCTTTTTGATCCACAAGGAAAGTTGATTGTGGTGCGCGAAGACGTAGGTAGACACAATGCCGTAGATAAAGTAATCGGTTACGCATTAATGAATGACCTTTTGCCACTTGATGGTTATTCATTAGCCATAAGTGGTCGTGGGGGATTTGAGATCATTCAAAAAGCTATTGCCGCAAGAATCTCTGCGGTAGTTGCAGTATCGGCGCCAACTTCTTTAGCAGTTGAAACTGCGCGGGAGTTTGGTCTTACTTTGTACGGATTCACTCGGGAAGATTCAGCGACTAAATATTCGCCAGCGCCATAACCATCTTGGGGTGAGTGACGGGACTTGAACCCGCGACGTCCTGCCGCTATCGCTCAGCAGTCCGTCAGCGGTTTTGCAAACTTGGGGTGAGTGACGGGACTTGAACCCGCGACGTCCTGGACCACAACCAGGTGCTCTACCAGCTGAGCTACACCCACCATGTTGCAACAGATTTCTCTGCAGCGAACGTTTCCCATTCTATTCAGGGAAGTTCAGATGGGCTAATTTGGTGTGTGCTTGGCCGCTATCTCTTTAGCCTTTGACGAATCCGGTCCTGGAAGTTCCACAAATACTGCTTCGCGGTAATACTTCAATTCATTAATCGAATCCAAGATGTCACCCAGCGCTCTGTGGTTTCCAGTCTTTGTTGGACTGGCAAAGTAAGCGCGCGGATACCAGCGACGCACTAACTCTTTCATGCTCGAAACATCGATGATTCGGTAGTGCAAATACGAGTCAACTCTTGGCATATCTCGCTGTAAGAAAATTCGATCAACATGAACGCTTGATCCGGCCAGCGGTGCTTTATTGGCTTCTGGAATATGGGATGAGATGTAATCAAATAGCTGTTCCTCAGCGGCCTCAAGGGAAACTCCGTTTGGAATTTCAGGCAAGAGTCCGGACTCAGTATGCATGTTTACTACAAATGGATCCATGGTTTCTAGTCGTTCAGCGGGTGCTTGAATAACGATGTTCAAGCCTTCTGCGACAACTTCAAGCTGAGCGTTAGTGATCACGCAAGCGATTTCGACCAATAAATCATTTTTGAAATCTAGTCCAGTCATTTCGCAGTCGATCCAGACGATACGGTCTGTCTCTTGGGTTTCGCTCATTGCTCAAGGTTATTCGACAGCACCGCAGGCAATGATGACTGGGTCAAACAAGTTCAGTGGCGTAGAGTCAAAGTCATGAAACAAACCGCCATATATCTCAAACGCGCTGCAATTGCTTTAATGCTGGGTGCATTTGGTTGCATCATTGCTTTCGAAGCGATTGGCTCTGAGGTAGCTGAAGACGGAACCCTGGTTGAGCCGTTTTATCTGATTCCAATTGCATGGTTGCTATTTCTAACGGCTGTAGTGCTGGCAATTGCCACTTTTGTCATTGGCAGATTTAAGTCAGGTTCTGACACTTAACCGAGATTTGTAGCGGATAAACTAAGCACTATGACTCGCTACGGATCTATGTATGGCCCAAACATCACTTTCTTAGGTGTCGATGAATGCGACATTGAAGTTCCAGCCTCATTTGCAGACGCTGATGTCGTAATTGTGGGAGCACCATTTGATGGTGGCACTAGCTACCGTTCCGGTGCTCGCTTTGGTCCAAAAGCCATGCGAGAAGTTTGCAATGAAGAACATAACGGTTCTCGCGAAAGCATGGCGCTACGCGTCAACGGCCTGAAAGATCTGCGGGTCTATGACATGGGCGACGTTGAGATGTATTCCGGTGATGCCGTTAAGTCTTGTGAAAACCTAGAAAAGGTTATTGAAAAGATTGCTGCATCTGGCGCCATTCCATTAGTACTTGGCGGCGACCACACTGTAACTTGGCCAAACGTAACTGGTGTTGCCCGCGGCGCGGACATGTGGGGAAGAGTCGGCGTTATTCACTTCGATGCACACGCTGATACTGGTGACATTGCCTTTGGTTCGTTAGTTGGACACGGTCAACCTATGCGTCTGCTCATTGACAGTGGCGCAGTTCGCGGAGATCGCTTCATTCAAGTTGGACTTCGTGGCTACTGGCCACCTCCAGACATCTTGGATTGGATGGCAGCTCAGGGCATGCGTTCTTACGAGATGACAGAGATTGTGCATCGCGGATTGAAGGAATGTATTGACGAAGCAATCGAACTTGCATTAACTGAATGTGACGCGATTTACCTCAGCGTGGATATCGATGTTGTTGATCCAGGTTCGGCGCCAGGAACTGGCACACCTGAACCTGGTGGCTTAACTTCTCGCGAACTTCTCGATACGGTTCGCAGAATGGCTTACCAACTGCCAATCGTAGGCGTTGACGTCGTTGAAGTTAGCCCGCCATATGATCACGCGGACATCACAGCGTTACTGGGTAACCGAGTAGTACTTGAAGTTCTTTCTGGAATGGCACGCCGCCGCAAAGATGATCGCGACGGCACCACTTGGAATCCAGGTCAACCAATTCTCGATGGTCGTTAGATAGTTCCGTTATCGAGTCCGTTTAAGACTTCTTGGGCTCTGACGCGCAACTCTGGCAAGTCACTCAATCGCTTCAATCCGTTTACTTGCTGACCCATTCGATGGTTCTTAGCAAATGCTTCTTTGTTTCGATCTAAGAAGTCCCAATACAAAGTAGTAAATGGGCAAGCATTGTCACCAACGCGAAGCTTTGGGTCGTAGTGACAGCCTTTACAAGATTGCGTCATTCGATTTATGTAAGCACCGCCCGCTGCATATGGCTTAGTCATTAACTTTCCGCCATCTGCGTGCAGTCCCATCCCGATGACATTCGGAACCATTACCCATTCACTGGCATCAATGAATTGTTCGCGCATCCAATCCAGGAATTCAATTGGCTTTGTTCCGGTGATCAGTGCCAGGTTGCTCAAGATCATCAATCTTGGAATGTGGTGAGTCCAGGCACGAGTCTCGATGTCGGAAACGATGCTCTTAACGCAGTTCATCTTCGTCTTGGTTGAATCTTGAAACAGCGGAAGCAATTTTCGTTCTGCTCCAAGTTGATTGTTATCCCGGTACTCAGCACCCAAGTGCCAATACATGCCATTTAGGTATTCACGCCACCCGATGATTTGTCGCACGAATGCTTCAACGGATCCAATTGGGGCATGACCTGCGTGATACTCGAGCAAGACGGCATCGATTACTTCGGAAGCGTGAAGTAAACCATTATTTAGATAAGGACTTAGCAACGAGTGGTGCAGAGCCCAGCTATCGGCTGATACCGCATCCTCGTACGGACCAAAATCAACCAAACTGGTTTTGATGAAATGGTCCAATTGCGCAAGCGCGCCAGTGCGAGTGGTAGCCCAGGTTTTACTGGGTTCCATTCCAAGTTCGGCACACACTTCAAGATCGATGTCATCACGTTCATGTTCTAAATATTTTGGCCAGGTGTAGTTCTTGGGTGGTGGTAGTCGGTTGTCTTTATCAAAATTCCAAACGCCCGTGTCAGGTTTTCCATTTTCGACCATGATGTTGAGTCGTATGCGCTGGGCACGATAAAACGTTTCCATCAGAAATGATTTCTGTTTATCAGCCCAAATCTTGAAATCAGTTCGCGACGTTAAGAAGAAATCGTTGGGCACGTATTGCACACCGAATTCTTGAAGTTGATTGAATTGCCGAAATGACGATGGCTCAGCTGCGTGAATTGGCAGCTCGCCTAAACTCTGTTGGATTTGCTTTAGGCCATCTATTGTCGTTGGGCTTTTCAAATAAGTGACTTTGAAGCCAGCTAGCTCCAGCTCTTTTGCAAAATGCCGAGCCGAGGAAATCAAAAAGAAGAGACGTTCTTTGTGCCAAGGTCGACCTGAAGTCATTCGGGCACTTTCAATCAAAACGATGTGATCCATTTTTGGATCAGCATCCTTCAAAACTCCGAAGTTGAGATTCAGATGATCAAAGGGAATGTAAAGGATTCGCTTTGTCATTTTGACTTGCACTTCTCAGAGCAATACTTAACGTTTTCCCAATCGCGTTGCCACTTCTTACGCCATTCAAATTCCAAGCCGCAGGCTACGCAGACTTTAGGTACGAAACCATTTTTGGTTTGAGCGACGCGGGGCATGGTTTAAATATAGGGAGAAATGGAAGGTGGCGCGCTCCGGCACTTTGTAAATGGGGAACTCGAATGGGTAATCTTCGTGCGAGTGAATCGGGCCGTCATAAATTTTGGTTCAAATGGACTGGCTGTAAGAAGAACGTTTCGCTCAAATTTCGGAATGACAGATGCGAGCATCTGACAATGTGAGTACGCCCGAGAGGACTCGAACCTCCAACCGACAGGGTAGAAACCTGGTGCTCTATCCATTGAGCTACGGGCGCATTGCCAGCGGTTAACCGCGAGCGCTCCAATTCTATCTGCGGGAAACCACCGGTGTTTTTCGCACGTTAGACTGATGCCCATGGCTGAGTTCATTTATA
>JBIKSW010000009.1:0-9849 GCA_044348415.1 Candidatus Nanopelagicales bacterium | reverse complement strand
CAGATCGAATTGAAGTGCGCTGCGATTCGGGTAGATGGCAACGTGCTTCATGATCTGGTGAAACTGCCAAAAGGTCTGGGAGATGAGTTTCGCAAGCATCGCCAGCAACTTGATCCTTAAATGCACAACGCGGAGCAAAGACGCAGCCCTTTGGCATATTAAGGAGTGACGGTGGTGAGCCAGGAATTGGATCAAGCTGTTCTTTCTTCTCAGAAATTTGGGGAATCGATGCCAGCAAACCCCAGGTGTAAGGCATTTGTGGGGAATAGAAAATCTCGCGCACCGGAGCATGCTCAACTGCGCTACCGCCATACATAACCAAAACTTCATCGGCTAGATCAGCAACCACACCTAGATCATGGGTGATCAAAACGATTGCAGTACCGAATTCTTTTTGAAGTTCCCGCAACAAATCTAAAATCTGCGCTTGCACCGTAACGTCCAAAGCAGTTGTTGGTTCATCTGCAATCAATAGCTCTGGGCCATTGATCAATGCCATTGCAATCATTACACGTTGGCGCATGCCGCCGGAAAGTTGATGTGGGTACTCGTCCATACGTTGCTCAACTGATGGAATACCAACTTTTGTGAGCATCTCAGCAGCGCGCGATCGTGCTTCTGATTCCTTTATCTTGTTGTGTACCAGAACTGCTTCGGCTAATTGATCGCCAATCGTGTAATAGGGATGTAACGCACTGAGTGGATCTTGGAAGATCATTGCCATTTCATCACCGCGAAGTTTGCGTACTTCTTCAGGATCAGCGCCAATCAATTCTTTGCCATTGAAGAACACTTCGCCGGAGATCTTTGTATTCGCTCCAGTTAACAATCCCATCACAGCCAGGCTGGAAACACTTTTACCTGAACCGGATTCACCGACAATAGCTAAAGTCTTGCCACGTTCTACGGTGTACGAAACATCATTAACTGCATGCACGATTCCGTCATCAGTAGTGAATTCAACATTTAAATTCTTAACTTCTAAAATCACATTTGTCATGTCAGGCGCACCCGAGGATCGATTGCGGCATAAAGAATGTCAACGACCAAATTCGCCACAATGACAAACACTGCTGCAACAAGCACCGTTGCCGTGATTGTTGGTAAGTCGTATTCAGTTACTGCGCCAATGGCCAGTCGACCAAGTCCTGGCAAACTGAAAATGTATTCCGTAATAACGGCGCCACCAAGTAAGCCAGCAAGATCTAAACCGGCCGAAGTAACAATCGGTGTTAAGCCGGCCCGGAAAGCATGCTTGCGGAAAACTACTCGCTCGGAAAGTCCCTTAGCTCTAGCGGTGCGGATGTAATCCTCACCCATAGTTTCCAACATCTGGGAGCGAGTAAGTCGGGCGTAATACGCTGCATAAAGAATTGCCAGCGTAACCCAAGGCAAAAGCATGGTCTGGAAGAAAGCTACTGGATCGTCAAACGGTGATTCATAATCTGGATACGGCAACAAATTCCAGCGCACGATGACGAAAACTAAAAGTAGTAACCCAACAAAGAAAACTGGAAGTGAATATCCAATTAAGGAAATGCCCATGATGGTTCGGTCTTGCCATTTACCGTGATTCTTTGCAGCTACGATTCCGGCTGAAATTCCAATGAGCATCCAAAGTGTGAAGGCACCTAGTGCCAAGTACATAGTTACCGGAAGTGCATTAACGATCATGGTGGTGACTTCTTCACCATTTCGGAATGAGTAACCCAGGCATGGAGTTGAACATTCAAATGTGGCTGAGCCGCTGCCATAGGTGCGGCCGACAAATATACCCTTAATCCAATCCACATACTGAACATAAAGTGGTTGATCAAGACCGAGTCTGATTCGATTTGCGGCAATAATATCTGGCGTGCAAACTTTGCCACAAGTTAAACGCGCCGGATCGGTTGGCACGGCATTGAACAACAAGAAAGTGATAATGCTCAAGATTGTCAACATAAGAATCATGACAAAAACTCGTCGCACGATGTAAGGGAACATCATCTACCTTTCTGTGTTTGGTTGAAATTCACGAAGGCAGTCTGCGGGCAAACCGAAGTTCGCCCGCAGACGCCAACGTTAGTTAACTAGTTAACTGCTAGTGCTGCGTATGGCCAAGAGCCGTACGGTCCCCAAATGTAGGCACCGCTAACCTTTGAGCCATGAATGCGCTGTTCCTTACCAAAGCGGGTAGGTAAAGCAAGTGCCAATTCCATTGACTTCTTGCTTAGTGCCTGCCAAGCCTTAGCTTGTTCTGCGCGATCTGTGATTACCTTTGCAGCTTCTGATTCAGCCAAGAAGGCTTCGTCATCCCACTGGGAAAGGTTGAATCCACCATTTGCAGCAAACAGTTCAGGAACAACTGTTGATGCATTTGACCAGTCTGGACCCCAACCACCAGCAGACATTGAGCCCTGCTTTTCTGGATCAAGAACGACGCCGTAGTAGCCGCCTGGTTCTAGTGGGTTAAGTGTGGCAACGATGCCACCCTTTGCAAGTGATGCAACTAGTGATGCAGCAGCCTTGTCATTGGTTTCGCTTTGTGCGTAATCAATCACGAATGGCTGAGGGAATGCTTCGCCAGAATCAGCAATTAACTTAAGTGCTAACTCTGGGTTGCCTTCCGCTGGAACTGCTTCGCCTAGAAGACCGTCCCACAAGCCAGTTGGTGCATAGTCAGCACCAATGTTTGGCTTTACGACACCATCTGCATAGTCACCGGCATACTCGCCACCAGCAATTGTGCGAAGTTCGTCACGGTTTACAGCGGCAAGGATTGCTTGACGATGCTTAACGTTTGGAACCTTCTTGGTGTTGATTGCGTAGTAACGGACGTATGGATCTAGTTCGTTGTAACGACGCTTTTCGTACTTAGCATCAGAGAAGACGACAGCAAGCTTTGCTGAGTCAACACCATCTGGCGAAATTGCCATCTGGTCATCGCCAGCATCAGCCATCAAACGCTCTGTGATAACTGCTGCTGGAACTGCGAATACATACTCAATACGATCTGGGAATGCGCCACGGAAGGTATCCGTTGCTGGATCCCAGTTTTCGTTGCGAACCAAGACAAGCTTGTCCTTCTTTACGTAGGACTCAATCTTGTATGGGCCGTTTGACAATACGTTGTCATCATAAGTTTCACCGGTGTCAGCATCTTCACGAACTGCAGCGAATGAACTTAGGGTAACTGCGTAGTTGAAGTCAGATGCAGGCTTGGCAAGATTGAAAGTAATCTTGTTGCCTTCACAAACAACAGCTGCGTCGTATGATGCCTGACCAGCAGCGTCATCTACATATGGGCCCTTGTAATCGGTGACATTAAGCATTGTCATCGCATAAGCAGGTCCATCAGTAATGATGTCGGTTGCGAAGGTGCGAGAGATGCCGTACTTGAAATCTTCACAAGTTACATCCTTGCCATCTTCCCACTTCATGCCGTCCTTAAGAGTGAACTCCCAAGTTAGACCACCATCAGGTGTGGTACCAGTGTCAGTAGCTGCATCTGCAACTAGCTGGCTGGCTTCATTGTTGTCCTTGCTCACTGTGTACTGAGTAAGGGTGCGGTTTAGGTAAGCGCTAGCGAAAGCTAGATCTTCACCTGTGTAGTTACGCTGTGGATCTAAGTGCAAGATCTGCTCTGCTTCCGTAAGGATGTAGAGAGTTCCGCCTTTCGAACCATCTCCTGACGCTGTGTCACTTCCGCCACCGCATGCGGTTAGCAAAAGAGCCAGCGACGCTGCACCAACGCCGAAGCGGATGCCTGTCGACTTCTTCATAGTTCCTCCATTGAGATGCGGGTTCGCCACATCTTTAGGTCGTGATTCGGGTGAATCACTTTTTATCAATCCCCCGGTTGAGGTCTTGATTTTTTTCAGTTCTCGAGAAACTGAAAAACTTAGTTTCGATCGGCCTTCGGATCAAGTGCATCGCGCAATGCATCACCTAAAAGGTTGAATGAAAGTACTGCAGCCAAAAGCATGGTTAGCGGTACGAAGAAATAAAACGGATCCACGGTGAAGTAGCCAACGGATTCCTGCAACATCGATCCCCAAGTCGGTGTTGGAGGTATCACTGAAATTCCAAGGTAGGCAAGTGCTGCTTCCGCGCCAATCAAGCCAGGCATAGCGATGGTGGCATAAACCAAGATTGGTGCCCACAGGTTTGGGAGTAATTCGCGGAACAAGATTCGACGTTTACTCGATCCGATAGACACTGCTGCCTCGACAAATTCACGCTCGCGTAACGAAAGTACTTGACCTCGAATCAAGCGAGCTAAGTAAGGCCAACCAAAAACACTGAGTACCAAAATCAAAGTGGTAATCCTTGAGGGATTTCCGGCTGGTAGTCCCCAGGCTTGCAAGCGTTGTTCTAAAACTGGCGACATGGCGATGATTACGAGCAGTAATGGGAATGCCAATGTGATGTCCATAAAGCGACTGAGCACCGTGTCAGTGCGACCTCGCGAATATCCAGCAACGATTCCGACGATAGTTCCAACTACAACCGTGATAACTGTTGCAGATAGTGCGATGAAAAGTGAGATTCGAGATCCGTAAAGCAAGCGAGCCAAAATGTCGCGCCCAGTTAATGGCTCAACGCCAAGTGGGTGGTCCCAAGAAACGCCACCGAACGGACCGATCGGCAAACTACCTGCGTCACTTAACAGATCGGTATTGAAGTCATACGGATTTACCCCAACCCATCGGGAAATCAGTGGCCCAAAGATGGCAATCAAAACGATGAAGGTCAAAACAATCATGCTGGCAACAGCAACGCGATCTTTGCGCAGTCGAGCCCAAGCCAACTGGCGCAGGGTACGCCCGACGACGGCTTGGGATTCGGTGGCATCTACCAATGTCATTGGCTGCCTTCCTAACTGTTCACGCTTTGTTAACCTACGAAGTCTATTTGGGTTGATACCTCCACCGGTACCGAAACTTGAAGTTTGTGATTATGGTAACGCGGGGAAATCCCTGATTTTATTGGAGAATTTCTTGCTTTCCGATGTTTACCAAATCATATTGATTACCCAATGCGATTTGTACATAAATGTCCGTTAATGCTTCAGGTCGATACAACACAATTCGATCTACCGCATATGGCAAATAAATTGCTTCAGCCATAACTAGTTCTTCAATTTTTCGATTAAGGCGAGCAGCTTCGGTTGGAAGTTCAGTAGCTTCCAAGGCGTCTAACAAGTTATTGATTTCATCGCTATTGATTTCAGCAAAGTTTTGATTTGATGATGGCTTTATCTTTCTACCATCAATCAACGGTGCCCAAAATGAATGTGCCGAGGAATAATCTGGACCCCATCCGGTTGAAGCCAGTCCGATGCCTTGGGCACTCATGGTTTCTGGCGAGCCAAGTCCAGTAGTGAAATATTCGGCAAAGTTTGCAAACTCAACTGGATCTACCACAATGCCTACTCGAGCCAAACTTTTTTGCACTGACAGAAATATGTCTTTTCCAATTCCAATTGCAACATATGCCATTTTCACTTGGAAGCCATCTGGGTAACCACACTGCGCAAGACTTTCTCTAGCGCTGCGTATGTTTCCGGTTTCATCACTTCCACTTGGATATGGATTGTACGCATCATCGTGTCCCAAAATTGTTGGTGGACTGAGTGAATGAGCTATTGCTGCGGTGGCACTCCCACCTCGTACATTCTGGAGATCAGCTTTGTCTAACGCATAAAAGATTGCATCGCGACATGGCGCTCGATCAAGTGGTGGAATATTTGGGTTAACCACAATGAAGTTAACAAAGCTCATTTCAGGATTATCAATTAATGACCTTTGAGACTCTTGTGCCAATGTTGCATCCCGAGCTGTTGGAGCTAGCCCATAATTCAACTTCACATCAATCTCACCATTCAATAGCGCTTGATCTGTACTGTCTGCATCAGGGAAAACTTTCCAAGAAATCGCATCAACTTTTGGAATTCGAATTCCGTCAGATTCCTGACTCCAGCGATCGTTTTTCGTAAAGGAATACTGCAAGCCCGCTTGATCGACAACAATGACAAACGGGCCGTTTGATGCTGGATTACTTGCATAAGTAGAACCTGCTGCGCGCAGTGAGATGTCTCGGGACAATTGAATTGGGGCAAATTGCGGAGTGGCCAGAAGTCGTGAGAATTCATAGAACGGCCGATTCAAGTTGAAAATGATTGTTGATTCATCCGGCGTAACAATTGAAGCTAAATCCTCAGTGGGCGCTGCGTAGGGACCTTTGTAGTCAGGCTTACCTGCATTACATGTGCTCAACAGGCACAGCGTGTCCAGCGCAATTGGACTTTGCAAGGAATCATCAAATAAGCGCTGAATTGAATACTTGATATCAGTTGAAGTGACGGGTGATCCGTCGCTCCAGAGTGCATCTGGACGGATATTGAATGTCCATGTTGTTTTGTCAGCATTGGTAAGAGGTAAATCCAAAGCAAGGTCAGGGACCACAACTAAACCTTGCTCACCAGGTTTGCCGGCAAATGCCATTAGGTTTCTTGAAAAAGTTCGATGTACTACTGCGCACCAAGGATCAAAAGTCTGGGCTGGATCAAGTGAGTCGCACGGAGCCGATGATCCAATTCGGAGCA
The DNA here is from genome assembly GCA_044348415.1 of Candidatus Nanopelagicales bacterium. GTDB lineage: Bacteria > Actinomycetota > Actinomycetes > S36-B12 > UBA5976 > UBA5976. The sequence continues at coordinate 3,260 of JBIKSW010000009.1, read as the reverse complement.
GGCCGCCTGGAGTATCCCCGCTGCCGACAGTTCGAGTTAAGCCGGCGTTGAAGTCACCCGGTGAATTAACAACAATTATCGAGCCACCCAGTAATGCGACGCTTGCAATCGCTACAACCGCAAAGGTCCCAACTTTTTTCCAGGGGTTTGACTTCATCTTGCCAACCTAGTTATTGCGAGCTTTCGTTCGATTGCGATCGCGATCAACTTTTGCCAAGAAAACTTTACGGATACGCACTGCGGTCGGTGTTACCTCTACACATTCATCTTCACGGCAGAATTCTAAAGCCTGTTCAAGGCTTAACTGTTTTGCCGGAATCAGACGCTCAAGTTCATCACCCGTTGCAGAACGTACGTTTGTTAGCTTCTTTTCACGAACTACGTTTACGTCCATGTCTTCAGCACGAGCATTTTCGCCAACAATCATGCCTTCATAAACTTCAGTTGTTGGAGAGACGAACAAAGTTCCACGTTCCTGCAATCCGAAGCAGGCATAAGAAGTGACTGCGCCACGTCGATCTGAAACCAACGAACCGGATGGACGTGTACGTAACTCACCAAACCATGGCTCATACTTTTCAAAGATGTGGTGCATCAAACCAGTTCCACGAGTTTCGGTTAAGAACTCAGTGCGGAAACCAATCAGACCGCGAGCGGGAACGATGTATTCCATGCGGACCCAACCAGTTCCATGGTTAACCATCTGTTCAAGGCGACCCTTACGTAAACCTAAGAGCTGAGTAACAACGCCTACATAATCTTCTGGGACGTCAATTGTCAGACGCTCCATTGGCTCATGAATCTTGCCGCCAATTTCCTTGGTTACAACCTGTGGCTTACCAACTGTCATTTCAAATTTTTCACGGCGCATAAGTTCTACAAGAACCGCTAGCTGAAGTTCACCTCGACCTTGCACTTCCCAGGTATCAGGTCGTTCAGTCTCAAGTACGCGAATCGAAACGTTACCTACTAATTCGGCTTCAAGTCTTGTCTTAAGTAAGCGAGCCGTTACTTTGCTACCGGTTTCACCTGCAAGTGGTGAGCTGTTGATTCCGATAGTCATAGAAATTGATGGTTCATCAATTACAAATAGAGGCAATGCAATTGGGTTTTCTGGATCAGCTAATGTTTCGCCAATCGTGATGGTTTCAAAACCAGAAACCGCAATGATGTCGCCTGGGCCAGCAGAATCTACTGGTACGCGATCAAGCGCTTCTGTCATCAAAAGTTCGACAATTTTTCCGCGCTCGGTTGTGCCATCGGATTTCATCCAAGCAACTTGTTGTCCCTTGTTTATGTTTCCGTTGATTACACGACAAAGTGCCAAGCGACCCAAGTATGGAGACGAGTCAAGGTTTGTTACGTGAGCTTGAAGTGGAGCTTCTGGATCGTAAGTTGGTGCCGGGATGCTTCCAATTAGAGTTGCGAATAGCGGCTCTAGATCTTCTTCATCTGGCATTCCACCGTCAACTGGACGAGTTAGAGATGCGCGACCGGCTTTAGCGGATGCATAAACAATTGGGAACTGGATTTGTTCTTCATCAGCATCTAGATCGAAAAACAATTCATAAGTTTCGTCAACAACTTCAGCAATTCGTGCATCGGGACGATCTACTTTGTTAATCAGCAGGATAACTGGAAGACGTTTTTGCAAAGCTTTGCGAAGTACGAAACGAGTCTGTGGCAGTGGGCCTTCACTCGCGTCAACTAGTAGAACTACACCATCTACCATTTCTAAGCCGCGCTCGACTTCGCCGCCAAAATCAGCGTGGCCTGGAGTATCAATAATGTTGAGTGTGACGCCACCTTCTTGAGCGGCTGGACCTACGTATCGCACGGCAGTGTTCTTTGCCAGGATGGTAATTCCCTTTTCGCGTTCAAGATCCATGGAATCCATAACGCGGTCGTTTACGTCTTGGTTAGCGCGGAAAGCACCGGATTGCCAAAGCATGGCATCTACAAGTGTGGTTTTTCCATGGTCAACGTGGGCAATGATGGCAACATTTCGAAGGTCGTTGCGGACAGCAGATTGGGTCACTGTCCTTATTCTAGTTGAGAAATATCGCGCTAATGAACCAAGTAAGACCAGCCTTTAAGCGCAACGGCTCTAAAGTGGACATGAGGCCAAATCATGACATCACACCCAAATCCCCCGCGCGCATCCATCAATTTTGTTTGGCAGCATCATCGAAACTACGCATACATTCAGGAACAAATATTCGGCCTGATTGAGGAATGTCTGCCGAAAGGAACCGTGGTTCACACAGTTGGCGATGCTGTTGAAGGGACCTTGAGCCTTTCCTTATTCATCCGGCAGAGTCGAGAAGAGATTGCTGCTACTCCCGCCGACATTGTGATGGCTCATGGAATTGCGGATAAGCGTTACTTCTTCATAGTTGGAAGTGACGGTCTACCTCTAGTTAATCGATGCAAGTACGTTTTTATCCCAGGAGATTGGCACGTTAACAGGTTGGTTGAAGGGCGGTTTCGCCGGAATCCAAAGTATCAATTGACTTTGCAGGATAGTCAGATTCGGAAAGTGGGATGGCTAAGACTTGATCCAATGATTGCAGCAACAAAGAATTTAGCTCCGACTCAACACCGCAGGCTAAAGGTTTTGTGGGCTCCGACGCACAACACAATTTCAAGTAACAAAACAGATTCAGAATTATCGCCGTCAAGTTTTCCAGCATTTAAAAAACATTTACCTTTCCTCTACCTGAAATACCAAACTGAAGTTTCGCTGCACCCAAGAAATCGAGGTACAAAAACTCCGACGACAGAGAAGTTGATTGCTTCCGATGTGGTCATTTCTGACTTTGGAACGATGGTGTTTGAAAGTTGGGCGTTAGGTAAACCAGTGATATTCCCTCGCTGGTGCATTGACGTTAAGACTTTGATGGAACGTAATCCACTTAGCGCTGAGGCATACATCTATCGCAACCGCATTGGACTGCATCCTGAAACTCCCAAAGAGATGCATCGAATGTTGCGTGACATAAACAATCAGCGAATTCAAAACCCAGATTTTGATTTGCGCGGCCAAGGTGTAGCGGAATTTATTGATCACTACATCGATCCTGCAGAACGCGGATTTGATGCCCAGCGAACCGCACGTGAATTGGTTTCAATCTTGAGTGAGGTCTCGTGAGTGAATCACGCAAGGCTGAACTAAGACCCGGCGCAATTAACTTTTGCTGGAGCCACAGTAAAACTTATGCAAATGTGCAAGAGCAGATTTTCAATTTGATTGAAGCGCA
>JBIKSW010000185.1:0-2775 GCA_044348415.1 Candidatus Nanopelagicales bacterium | reverse complement strand
TAACGGGGGAGAAGGCGACGTATTTTGGGATCGGGCACGTACCAGAATCCATAGCCAGTTTGACTTTTGGTTAGCAGGCCAGCCATTGCAGTGCGTGATCACTCAATAATTAAGTTAGATTTATTACATGCCTAACATGAAGCCCCGCAGTGGACAAGTAACCGACGGTCTCGAGAGATCCCCAGCACGCGGAATGCTTCGCGCCGTAGGTATGGGTGACGACGATTGGGTAAAACCACAAATAGGTATTGCGTCATCTTGGAACGAGATCACTCCGTGCAATCTTTCACTTGAGCGTCTAGCTAAAGCATCAAAAGAAGGCGTGTTTAAAGCCGGCGGATTCCCGATGCAGTTTGGCACCATCTCAGTTTCCGACGGTATTTCTATGGGTCATGAAGGCATGCACTTCTCGCTAGTTAGTCGCGAGATCATTGCTGACTCGGTTGAGGCAGTAATGCAAGCGGAACGGCTCGATGGCATGGTCAACTTTGCAGGTTGTGACAAGTCACTTCCAGGCATGTTGATGGCTGCAGCTCGTCTTGATGTGGCAAGCGTTTTTGTTTACGCCGGATCTATCTTGCCTGGCAACGTAACACTTTCGGATGGCAGCAATCGCGACGTCACAATCATTGATGCCTTTGAAGCAGTTGGCGCATGTGCTCGTGGATTAATGAGCGAAGAAGATGTTGATCGAATTGAGCGAGCTATTTGTCCAGGTGAAGGTGCCTGTGGTGGCATGTACACCGCAAACACCATGGCCTCAGCCGCAGAAGCAATGGGTATGTCATTGCCAGGTTCAGCCGCCCCTCCAGCTGTAGATCGACGTCGTGATGGTTTTGCCATTGCATCCGGTGAAGCGGTTGTGAATCTAATTGCGCAAGGAATTACTACTCGCGACATCATCACTAAGCAGTCTCTTGAAAATGCCATAGCAATTGTGATGGCCTTCGGTGGTTCAACTAACGCAGTACTTCACTTGCTTGCAATTGCGCACGAAGCAAATGTTGATTTACACCTTGAAGATTTCCACCGTATCGGATCTAAGGTTCCGCTGCTTGCTGACGTAAAGCCATTTGGTCGCTACGTGATGAGTGACGTAGATCGTGTTGGTGGCGTTCCAGTTGTGATGCGCGCGCTACTTGATGCAGGACTTATGAATGGCGATTGCTTAACTGTTACGGGCAAAACAATGGCAGAAAACTTGGCCGATCTCGATTCTCCGGATCCGGATGGCGACATTGTTCACGCGATGAATAACCCAATGGGTGGCACTGGCGGAATTTCAATTCTGGGTGGATCACTTTCGCCCGATGGTGCAGTTTGCAAGACTGCTGGAATTCCAGTTGATGTATTTGAAGGTCCAGCAAAAGTTTATGAACGTGAGCGTGCTGCCATGGATGCCCTCGAAAGCGGTGACATTCAAGCCGGTGATGTTGTAATCATCCGGTACGAAGGCCCTAAGGGTGGACCAGGCATGCGCGAAATGCTTATGATCACCGGCGCTATTAAGGGTGCTGGACTTGGCAAAGAAGTAATGCTTATTACTGATGGCCGATTCAGTGGCGGCACTACTGGACTTTGCATCGGCCACGTGGCACCAGAAGCCGTCGATGGCGGACCAATTGCCTTCGTTGAACATGGCGACAAAGTTCGCATCAACATCAGCGAGCGCAAGCTTGACCTGCTTGTTGATGAATCTGTTTTGGTAGAGCGACGCAAGCACTTCAAGCCAGTACCGCATAAGTATGACCGAGGCGTTCTAGCTAAGTATGTAAAGCTTGTGGGCTCAGCCAGCAACGGCGCAGTCTGCGACTAAGTATGGGATCACATAGCCACTCACATCAGAGGGCAAGCGATCTTGATTCATCCTGGATAGATCCAGAGAAGGAATCCAGACTGCACAAAGCTCTCCTGGCAATTCTGCTGCCATTAACTTTTCTTGGCGTTTTTACAATCTTTACTTCTTGGCCGGGTGGGAATCTACAAATCGACAAAGGTATTTTTGGCTATGTTGAGCAATCTGAATTCTTTACGGTAGAAGTCCAAACCATTGAAAAGTATGACTGTATTTCAAACGGAGCTACACAGGATGCTTCAGGAAATTTCTCCACTTCGCAGTGTGCGCACATTTCAGCAAAGCTTTTAACTGGACCGAATGCTGGCGAGATTGCCAAATTCGATGTCGAACCAACAATTGTTGATTTTGGAATTCACTCGGGGGATAAAGTCTCAGTTGCATCGATTCCAATCGAAACTGGAAACGATTACATATTCAATGATTTTGAGCGAACAAATGGTATCTATGTTTTGTTCGCAGTATTTTTAGTCATTCTGTTTTTGACTGCTGGATTTGGAGGACTACGAGCGCTGATTGGCCTTGTGATCACCTTTGGTCTATTGATTGTCTACCTCATACCTTCTCTGATTCAAGGTCAACAAGTTGTGTATGCAGTTGGCGGGGTTGTCCTAGCAATCACTGCTTTAGTTCTCTATCTCGTTCATGGCTTTAGTTTGAAAACTGGAGCCGCGATTGTGGGAACTTTGTGTGGCTCGGTGATTGCCATGATTGGTGCGCTTTGGTCAACGCAGGCGCTGCGGCTAACTGGGATAACGGGAGATGAAGACCTAGTTCTGTCCGCAGTTGCATCGCAAGTAAAGCTCTCTAATCTTTTGATTGCCAGCATGGTCATTGCAGGCTTTGGAGCTCTAAACGATGTGACAGTAACCCAAAGTTCAGCCGTTTGGGAACTTGCTAGTGCAAATGAAAAACAAACT
>JBIKSW010000186.1:0-2775 GCA_044348415.1 Candidatus Nanopelagicales bacterium | reverse complement strand
CGTTGCGATCCTGCGCAGTAATGGTGAAGTTACCCAAAGCCAGGCTGTCGACCATGGCATGCAAGCTGAACTGACAGCTGAATTGATTTCAAAAGTAGTTTCTGATTCAGGTTTAAAGATCGAAGAGATTGCTGATGTAGTTGTTGGGGTTGGTCCAGGTCCATTTACTGGATTGCGTGTTGGCCTTGTCACTGCATCAGTGTTTGCACATGCGCGCGAGATACCCATCCATGGAATTTGTTCACTAGATGCCATTGCTTTCGATTATGCAAAACCTTGCATCGTCGTTACTGACGCTCGCCGTAAAGAGTTGTACTGGGCTCGATACGAAGGAATTCGAATTGGGGAGCCACAAGTTTCTAAACCTGAAGCTATTGCTTCACAATTCCCAGATGCAGATTTTGTCGGCCCAGGTGCAAACCTCTACCCGGATTATGTTTCTGGAAACGTAATGGAGCTGAAGGCTGGATCTTTGGCCAAGCTCTTTGCATCAGGCTCAGCACAACTTGTTGATGTATCGCCAATGTATTTGCGCAAACCAGATGCTGTGGAACCTACGACTCGAAAGTCGGTTCTCTAATGCTGGAAATTCGCCCCATGAAGCACTCTGACTTAACAGAAGTTCTGAAACTTGAAAAAGCTTTATTCCCAATTGATGCCTGGAGTGAAGAACTGTTTCTAGCTGAACTTGCTGAAGTTTCAATTTCTCGAGATGTTTCGGTAGCCGTTCTGGACTCCCAAATAGTTGGCTACGCATCATTTAGATACGTGGGCAAACAGGGCGATGTGAATACTGTGGCGGTGGCAAGTGATCAGCAAGGCAAGGGAATCGGAACCGCCTTGATGGATTGGCTGGAGTCTCAAGCAGCACTTCGAAATGTAAGAGAAATCTTCTTGGATGTTCGAAGTGACAACGAACCAGCCATGAAGATGTATGCCGCTCGCGGGTATGAGCGAATTGATATCCGGCGCAACTATTACGGGAACACGATTGACGCAAACGTTATGCGAAAGCGAGTCGCTAATGTCTGAGCCATTGATCTTAGGAATTGAAACCTCGTGCGACGAAACCGGAATTGGAATTGTCCGAGGCACGACTTTGTTAGCCGATGAAGTTGCATCAAGTGTTGATGAGCATGCTCGCTTCGGAGGAGTAGTACCTGAGATTGCAAGCCGCGCGCACTTAGAAGCCATGGTGCCAACTATTGAACGCGCTTGTAAGACTGCGAACGTCAAATTATCTGATGTTGATGCAATTGCAGTTACTTCCGGTCCAGGGTTAGCTGGCGCGTTGCTTGTAGGTGTAGCTGCTGCAAAGTCTCTTGCCGTTGCGTTAGGGAAACCAATATATGGCGTAAATCATTTGGCTGCGCATGTGTGCGTTGACCAACTTGAGCATGGGCCATTGGATGAACCAAGCATTGCAATGTTGGTCTCAGGCGGTCACTCATCTTTATTACTGGTTCCAGACATTACTGAGGATGTAATTCAACTTGGTCAAACTATTGACGATGCAGCTGGTGAAGCCTTCGACAAGATCGCACGAGTTCTAGGACTTCCATTCCCGGGTGGGCCTTACATCGATAAAGCTGCCCAAAGTGGGAATCCAAATGCGATTGATTTTCCACGCGGATTAACCTCGCCAAAAGATATGGCGAAGCATCGCTTTGATGTCTCGTTCTCAGGCTTAAAGACTGCCGTAGCTCGCTGGATTGAAACTGAACAGCGGACAGGCAATGCAGTAATGGTTAATGATGTTGCGGCTTCATTCCAGGAAGCCATTGTTGATGTCCTGCTTCGAAAGGCCATTGATGCCTGCTTAAGCAACGATGTTGGCACTTTAGTAATTGGTGGTGGAGTAGCGGCAAACAGTCGATTACGTTCTGAAGCAGCACAACGTTGCCAAGAACACAACATTTCACTGCGAATTCCAAGTCCAGGTCTTTGTACTGATAACGGAGCCATGGTGGCTGCGCTAGGTGCTGAATTAGTCAAACGTGGCCGTGATGCTTCACAATTGAGTTTCGCAACAGATTCTTCGATGAACATAACAAATGTGGTGGCATAGTGACGAGTTTTGCGAGTTGGTTAGCGCAAGGACCTTGGCCAATTGATGGTGGGTTGTCTGGCGAACTTGAAAAGCGCGGCCATAACCTTGCGGACAAACTTTGGTCTGCCCGATTACTACGTGATGCTCCAGAAGCGATCGCGCAGGTGCATAAAGATTATGTAGATGCTGGCGGACGAGTAATCATCACCGCTTCATACCAAGCAAGTCGATTGGGTTTCATGGCTACTGGCATGACCCAAGATCAAGCTGATGACTTAATGCGGTTATCAATATCGCTTGCTAACGAAGTCGCTACAAAGGCAACAGAAAAAGTTTGGGTTGCAGCCAGCGTTGGTCCATATGGAGCAGTGCTTGGCGGTGGCCAGGAGTATGTAGGTAATTACGGTGTTGCGCACGAAGATTTAGTTAACTTTCATCGGGAACGCATTAAAGTTTTAGCCAGTGCAAAACCAGATCTTTTCGCATGTGAAACGATTCCTGACTTAGATGAAGTGCGGGCGTTGGTTGAAGTTCTAGCCGACTACCCAGACATTCCAGCTTGGATAACTATGAGTGCACAAGATGGTACCTCAACGTGTGCGGGACAAGGCATTGGTCATCTGGCTGAAATTGTTAAGAATTACGAATCAATCGTGGCAATTGGAGTTAACTGCACCATGCCCGAGCATGTAACTTCATTGCTTCGTAAACTTTCCGCCAAATCC
>JBIKSW010000187.1:0-2775 GCA_044348415.1 Candidatus Nanopelagicales bacterium | reverse complement strand
CACCGTTACCCAGATTTACCTGAAGGCAACCTTGCCAAACTTCGCTCCGCTGTTGTCAGCGCTCGCGCATTAGCAGTTCAAGCTAGACGCCTTGGATTAGGCGAGTTCATTCGCCTTGGCCGTGGTGAGGAAACTACTGGCGGTCGCGATAAGTCTTCGATTCTGGCAGACACTTTCGAGGCTATTCTTGGCGCGGTTTATTTGGATCTAGGAATCGAAGTTTCCCGCGAACTAATCCTTCGCCTTTTGGACGAACAACTTGCTGAAGCTGCCGAACTTGGCGCTGGTCTGGATTGGAAAACTTCACTGCAAGAACTAACTGCTGAGTTTGGAATTGGCGTACCAACTTATGCCATCGAAGAATCCGGACCTGACCATGCAAAGCGCTTTGAAGCCCAAGTAGTTTTGGCCAATAAGCATTACGGTCATGGCACTGGCAGTAACAAGAAAGAGGCCGAACAACAGGCAGCTGCGAGCGCCTATGCCGAATTAAGGGCTGAGCGCGATATTGAAGAGCAGCGCAATTCCGAAGACTCCCGCAGCAGCGAGTAGTCATGCCAGAGTTACCAGAAGTCGAAGTTGTCAGGCGCGGTATTGATAAATGGGTCAGCGGACGAACCATCGAGACCACAAAAGTTCTGCACTCTAGAGCGGTTCGTAATCACATAGCCGGATCAAAAGATTTTATTAAACGCCTAAATGGTCGCACTGTTACTTCAGTTAATCGACGAGGCAAATTCATGTGGCTGAGTTTGGATGATGATCATGCTTTGGTGACTCACCTTGGAATGAGTGGCCAAGTACTAGTTCAACCACTTGATGCTGACCCCGAAAAGCACTTAAGGGTCCGTTGCACATTTACTGACAATGGTCGAGCCATGCATTTTGTGGACCAAAGAACATTTGGCGGCATGGCAATTGAAGAAATGGTTGATGACATTGCAGGTCGATTGATTCCAGAATCGGTTCAACACATCGCACTTGATCCACTAGATGAACACTTTGATCCAGAAACGTTTATTACGGGAATCAGAAAAAAGAACACCCAAGTTAAGCGAGCAATCTTGGATCAAACCTTGATTAGCGGCATCGGAAACATTTATGCCGATGAGGCACTTTGGCGTTCCAAGATTCACTGGGCGACACCAACTCAGCGCCTAACTCGGGCGCAAGCAGCAACTCTCTTGACCAATGCCACCGAAGTTATGACGCAGGCACTTAGCCAAGGTGGAACATCATTTGATGCGTTGTATGTAAACGTAAATGGGGAGAGCGGCTACTTTTCCCAAGAACTAAATGCCTATGGTCGTGAAGATGAACCTTGTGATCGATGCGGCAGCATCATTGTGCGCGAAGCATTTGCAAACCGATCGTCATTTCGCTGTCCACGGTGTCAGCGCAAACCTCGAAATGTTTAAAACCAGCCTGACTTTTTAAATCTGCCCTGACAAGATAGTTCCAATAGGAGAGCAGCCATGACTTACATGCCGGTGGACGGAAAGCCAGATCGTATGCATGTTGGTGCGCGCGCACTCGATTTAACTAAGTGGATTGAAATCAATTCCGATTACGAAAAAGACTTGGCTCAAAAGCGTGATTTGCTTTCTCGGAAACATGACGAAGTATTTGTCTCACTTCCACTAGGTGATGCGGGATCACGCGAAGTCCTCGATCTACTAACTGAGCATTTGCCTCGGGAGTTCCCGGATCGCTGGCCTGGTGAAGTTTCGGTTGATCCTTCGCTACACCCACTTGAAGCAGCGTCATTGCTCGTGCAAGAAGACCTTTGCGTTATGTCTCAAGTTGGCAAAGATTGGATCCTGTCTGCGGCTAGCTTGTGTTTCCCAAGTCGTTGGGATGTGCGAGAGAAGATTGGCAAGAACTTGCTAGGTATCCACGGCCCGGTTCCGCACTATGCCGAGGCCATTGGCGCAGCGACCCAGAACGTTTTCGACAAGCTAACGGTTGAGCGACCGGTATGGCGAGTGAACTGGACCGTTATGGATAGCGGGGAACTGCATCAGCCAACAGCAGTTCGTAGTCCGGACGCCATGGTGATTACTAGTTCAAATATTGAGCAGGAATTGCACTTCCGTCGAGAGCGCCAGACTCTGCGGAAATTGCCCGATTCAGGAGATATTCTCTTCACAATTCGCACTTATTCCGACACTTTTGCCCAAGTTGTCGAGCAGTTTCCTGACTTCCGCAGACACATTGGACCAACTATTGCTGGGTCCACTCCTCAGCTAGTTGATTACAAAGGCTGGGCAAATATCCTCAATGAATTGCAATCCTGGTCGAAGTCGTAATTTCCCTGCCCAAATCCAATGTTTTCAAGGGCAAAAGATAGACTGGGCGCAAGCAATTCCACCGCCTGAGTCCTCTTCCCCTGACCAGCGAAACCTCAAGAAAGATTCGCGTGTACCTGAAGAGTCTGACGATCCGCGGCTTCAAGTCGTTTGCATCTTCAACGACCCTGAATTTCGAACAAGGCATTACTGCAGTAGTTGGACCGAATGGCTCTGGCAAATCCAATGTTGTCGACGCAATTTCCTGGGTACTGGGCGAACAGGGAGCCAAAAGCCTGCGCGGCGGAAAAATGGAAGACGTCATCTTCGCTGGCTCTTCCGGCCGAGCTCCATTGGGTCGCGCGGAAGTATTGCTAACTATTGATAACTCTGATGGCGCATTGCCGATTGATTATTCCGAAGTAACTATTTCGCGAACTATGTTCCGCAATGGTGGATCTGAATATGCAATCAACGGAACAACTTC
>JBIKSW010000184.1:0-2797 GCA_044348415.1 Candidatus Nanopelagicales bacterium | reverse complement strand
GGATTAGCGGCCGCAGTAACAATTGCCATCTGATCGGCATTTGCAACAATTACACGCTCGATAGGATCGCTGTCATCTGCAGTCCGAGTGAGCACAGTTTCGCGATCTATGATCTCAACCAAACGCGCCAGAGTATCTGTTGCACCTGAAAGGTCACCGACAAGTCGAACCCGGTCACCAATGACTACGCCTTTACGTCCCAGTTCTCGAGCTTTAACGGTTGTCACTTGAACTTGGTTTTCAAATAACTCACCTGCTGGAACTAAGCAAGTGATTCGGCCACGATCAACGCCAATTACTTGGCCGACTTCAGCTTTAGAAAAATCTGGTCGATCTTTAGTTCGACGCCTGGAATTACCGCGAGTAGGTCTACCCGAAATGGAATCTTCGTCGAACTGGCTCACGCGCTGACCATCTCTTGCCACATGCTGGCAAAGTCCGGCAAAGTCTTACCGGTTGTTGCAATGTCTTCAATAACTAAATCTGCAACAGCTAATCCAAGAACGGCTCCAGCCATAGCCATGCGATGGTCAGAGTAAGTAGCAAACTGGCCACCATGTAATTTCGCTGGCTCGATATGTAATCCGTCTGGAGTTTCTGATGCGTTGCCGCCTAGTTTGTTTATCTCTGAAACTAGAGCTGCAAGTCGATCCGTCTCATGTCCACGTAAGTGGGCGATTCCTCGTAGCGTTGAAGGACCAGTGGCAAGCGCACATAGTGCGGCAATCACTGGAGTGAGTTCGCCAACATCATGTAAGTCAACATCTATACCTATGATTTCTGATCCACCAGTTACTTTCAGATCATTGCCATCTCTGGTTACAACAGCTCCCAGTTTTGGAAGCAGTGAAACTAGTGCATCCCCGGCTTGAGTAGTTTCCAGTGGCCAATCGGGAATCGTTACTGATCCACCACAAACTAGTGCTGCTGCCAAAAACGGCGCCGCATTTGATAAGTCAGGTTCCACGGTTACATTAAATGATCTTGGCATTCCGGGATGAACCGTCCAACTGGCATTGGTCGAGTCTTTAACATCTACATCCACTCGAATCCCAAGTTCACGCAATACTTCAACAGACATATCTATGTGAGGCATCGAAGGTAATGCAGCGCCCGAATGAATTACTGAAACGCCGGAGTCGTATCTGCATCCTGCAAGCAGTAGCGCACTCACAAATTGTGAAGACTCAGATGCATCGATAGTTACCGAACCACCTGGAACGAATCCTCTACCTACAACCGTGAAAGGTAAAGTTCCGCGACCATCATCGTTAATCTCAACTTCTAAGTTTCTAAGTGCAGAGATGATTTGTTTCATTGGGCGCACCCGGGCATGAGGATCGCCATCGAAACGAACGCTGCCAGAGCTAAGTGCTGCTACTGGCGGTACAAATCTCATTACTGTTCCTGCTAAGCCACAATCAACTTGAACTGGCTCGGAAGTGGTTCCCGGGGAAACAATAAACGCATCGTCTTGAATTTCGACGGAGCTACCTAGTGCAGTTAGTGCTTGGGCCATCAAAAGTGTGTCGCGAGCCTGAAGTGGATGATTTATCCGGCATTCGCCACTGGAAAGGGCGGCCATGATTAGCCAGCGATTTGTTAAGGATTTGGATCCAGGTATTCGGACTCGTGCTTCTATTGGGGCGGTCCGGTTAGGAGCATTCCACAGATCAGGCACATCTCTAAGCCTAACGGCTGGCAGACTGGGGAATATGTGTGGAAGATTCACGTTAAAGACTGACCCTAAGGTGATCGCCAGTCAGTTCAAGGTCAGTTCAATTGCAGTCCTGGAAGGTCGCATTGCCGATCTAACTTCGCCAACAATTCCCGTAGCCCAAGTTGATACTGAGCTTTTTCGCCCAAACTTCAATGTTGCGCCAACTCACCAAATTCCAGCCGTAGTTTCCCAAAATGATGAGACACTTCTAGCCGCATTTACCTGGGGACTAGTTCCTAACTGGGCCAAGGATCCGGCAATTGGATCCCGAATGATTAACGCCAGAAGTGAAACCGCCGCCGAGAAACCTTCGTTTAGATCCGCGCTGGCAAAACGTAGATGCATTGTTCCCGCGGATGGTTGGTATGAATGGCAGGGCAGCCCAGGCAAAAAGACACCGTATTACTTCTCGGCTACCGCTGGCGAAGTCATGGGGCTTGCTGGCATTTACGAAACCTGGAAACAACCTGACGGACAACTACTTTGGTCTGCTGCGATTTTGACGCAAGAGGCAAGGTCAGATTTCTCTTACATACATGATCGGATGCCAGTTTTGTTAACACCAGAAATGCAGGACGTCTGGATAACAGCTCCAGCCAGCCCGCTAAACGACGTCTTAGGATTGGCTGCTTCCGTTGAGATTCAAGCTTGGGAGGTTTCTGCGGCCGTTGGAAATGTTAAAAACAATAACGCGGATTTAACTACAAATCAGACCCTCTTTTAACCTTTGGCAGCCAGATTCCTCCAGTAATGAGTGCAGATTTCCTCCAGTAACGGTTACCCCGTATTCTGTATACCTAAGCTAAATCGCAAGGAGCACCCCATGAGCAAGCGCGGCCGCAAAAAGCGTGATCGTAAGAAGAACAAGGCAAACCACGGCCGTCGTCCAAACGCTTAAGCCTATTTGTCAAAAAAAGTCTGGTTCGCCAGACTTTTTTTATGCCTGGAATCAACCATTCGTAATTACGAAATTGAGACTATTAAGTCGCCTTCTTGGACAACATCGCCAACGCTTACGGCAACTCTTGATACGGTCCCAGATTCCTCTGCAATTACTGGAATCTCCATTTTCATGGA
>JBIKSW010000183.1:0-2814 GCA_044348415.1 Candidatus Nanopelagicales bacterium | reverse complement strand
GCGTTGTATTAGTTCGGCGCGAAACTAACCCAGATGACCTGGAAGGCATGATCGCCGCCACCGGTATCTTGACTGCTCGTGGTGGAAAAACCTCACATGCCGCTGTTGTTGCTCGCGGCATGGGCAAGACCTGCGTATGTGGCGCAGACGCAATCGATGTGTCACTAGCCGATCGCACCGCAACTATTGGAGATCTTGTCATTAAAGAAGGTGACATGATTTCAATTGATGGCTCAACTGGGCATGTTTACCTTGGCGAGTTGGCTGTTGTTCCTTCACCAGTCTCTAACTACCTAGAAAACGGGTTAGCCTCGGCGATTGCGACCGAGAACGAAGAAATTGCAGCGCTAGTGACTGCAGTAGATCGAATCTTGAAGCATGCCGATTCAGTGCGTCGACTTAGAGTGCGAACTAACGCTGACACCGCAGAAGATTCCAAGTGGGCCAGAAACCTCGGAGCTGAAGGAATTGGATTGTGTCGCACTGAACACATGTTCCTCGGTGATCGCCGGGTGTTGATTGAACGCGTGATTTTGGCCGACAACTCAGATGAACGTAATGCTGCGCTCGAGGCACTTCTGCCTATGCAACAAAAAGACTTTGAAGAAATCTTTGAAGAGATGGATTCACTGCCAGTAACGGTCCGTCTGCTCGATCCCCCACTTCACGAATTCTTGCCTGATCGCACTGAATTAATGGTCGAGGTTGCCTTAGGCAAAGAACGCAATGAGGATGTGTCTCGTCAGGAACTTTTGCTTAGTGCGGTAGACCGTTTGCATGAGTCGAACCCAATGCTTGGTTTGCGAGGTGTTCGGCTTGGACTAGTTGTACCTGGCTTATTCCCAATGCAGGTTCGAGCGATCGCACAAGCCGCAATAACACGCATGCGTGCTGGTGGAAATCCAAAGGTGGAAATCATGATTCCGCTGGTTGGCTCTGTAATGGAACTGCATTTGATCCGAGACGAGATGGATGTCTTGCTTGCTGAAATTGCACAGGAAGAAAACATCAAACTTCCGTTCTCAATCGGAACCATGATCGAATTACCTAGAGCTGCTCTAACTGCGCAACGTATTGCCGAAGCAGCGGAATTCTTCTCGTTTGGAACTAATGACTTAACGCAAACCACTTGGGGCTTTAGTCGCGATGACGTCGAGGCATCATTCTTTGCAACTTATTTGGATCGTGGCATCTTCACAGTTTCGCCATTTGAATCACTAGATGTTGATGGCGTAGGCGCATTAATCAAGATCGCAGTAGAAAAAGGTCGGGCAACCCGTCCAGACATAAAGCTAGGTGTCTGCGGCGAACATGGTGGAGATCCAGAGTCAATCAAGTTCTTCCACGATGTTGGCCTTGACTATGTGTCGTGCTCGCCATTTAGAGTTCCAGTAGCTCGACTTGAAGCCGGACGCGTCAGCGTTTCTTAAGAAACCTGAGCTGGCTCAGACTTTGCAATTCTTACCGCAAACCACGCAGCGCATGCCGTTGTAATTGGAGTGCTGAGCGCCAACGCAATCGAGCCAACCATGATTAAGGCCAGCTCTTGTGCCACAACTTCATCATTGATCAGTCGAGCAAGCGGTGGACTTGCCGCCACAATTAACATCAAAGTCACCAGAGCCGAACCGACATATGCAAATGCAATCGTGTAAATGGATGACGCAATGTGATCTTTGCCAATTCGCATTCCACCAAAAAATAATTGTCGCCAAGTTTGTTTTTCATTTGCACTAGCAAGTTCCCAAACGGCTGAACTTTGGGTTACTGTCACATCGTTTAGAGCTCCAAAGCCTGCAATGACCATGCTGGCAATTAACAAGTTAGAAAGCTTAACTTGCGATGCAACCGCAGAAAGCACAAGATCTTCATCTCCAGTTATCCCGGTTAAGCGGAGCGCATCTGTTGACCAAAGAGCGCCAACCATGGCAATCACCGAACCGCAGAGAGTGCCAACAATTGCTGCTCCAGTTTTCAAACTAAAGCCATGCACCAGATAGAGAACTAGAGAAGTTATCGCGAGTACTACGCCACCAACTGCATAGACAACTTGCTGGCCCTGAATCATTGACGGAATCAAATACGCAATCAATAGACCGAATGTGATTACAAGGCCAAACAAAGCACGAAGCCCGCCTATGCCCGCAGTCAAAAACAGAATCACTAGAAATACTGCGAACAGAACATAGATTCCATTGGTGCGCTCAAAGTCATTAAAAATGTAATCGTTGCCGGTTTCAATTGGGATGGAAGCAACTGAGACTTTATCTCCCGAATGAATGCCGAAATCTACAATTGTTGGTTCGACATCAAACTTTGCAATCTCTCCGGCATTAGGTCCAGTCAGAAGCTTCGCGGAAATATGTGCACATTGCGAAGTGGAGAAATTGCCTGATGCATCCTGCGTCGCACCGTTAGAAATACAGTCATACTTTTCAATGGTTTGCACTTCGACCGTAAAGAACTCAGATTGCTCGACATAGCCAAAAATGCCTTTATCGATTTGTAAGTTACTTCCAGGCCAGGAAACAAATATCGCAAAGATCCCAAGGAAGGTTAAAGGCAGAAGTATCGCCAAGAGAACTTTGTGAACTCTGGATTCCTTCTCTGGATCTATCCAGGATGAATCAAGATCGCTTGCCCTCTGATGTGAGTGGCTATGTGATCCCATACTTAGTCGCAGACTGCGCCGTTGCTGGCTGAGCCCACAAGCTTTACATACTTAGCTAGAACGCCTCGGTCATACTTATGTGGTACTGGCTTGAAGTGCTTGCGTCGCTCTACCAAAACAGATTCATCAACAAGCAGGTCAAG
>JBIKSW010000182.1:0-2848 GCA_044348415.1 Candidatus Nanopelagicales bacterium | reverse complement strand
GCGCGCGACGTGGCTGGCGAAGGCGGAACGGCATAAGGGGAGACTCACATGGATTATTCACCTCAATCGCGTTACATTCTCCCGAGCTACATCGAGCGCACTCCGCAAGGTGTTCGCGAGTACAACCCATACGCAAAGCTTTTCGAAGAGCGCATTGTTTTCTTGGGCGTCCAGATTGATGATGCTTCAGCAGATGACGTTATGGCGCAGTTACTTGTGCTTGAGTCACTTGATCCAGACCGCGACATCCAGATGTACATCAACTCACCGGGTGGTTCTTACACAGCAATGACTGCAATTTACGACACTATGCAGTTCGTTAAGTGCAACGTTCAGACCGTATGTCTCGGACAAGCTGCATCTGCTGCCTCCGTGATTCTGGCTGCCGGAACTCCAGGAAAGCGTTTTGCGTTACCTCACGCTCGTATCTTGATTCACCAGCCTTACACCGAAGGTGGCGGCCAGGGTTCTGACATTGAAATCCAAGCTAATGAGATCTTGCGCATGCGTGATGAAATGGAAGGTATTTTCTCTCATCACACTGGACGTTCGGTTGAGGAAATCCGTGTCGATATGGATCGGGACAAAATCCTTACAGCCCCTCAGGCCAAGGAATACGGAATCATCGACCAGGTACTAACTACCCGAGTTCCGCTTAACAAATAGCCTTTCCGCTGGCGTGTATGCCAGTAGAAATTGCTTGATTCAAGGTACTTTAGAAGAACGCTCGAAGTATCTGTCCACACTTATTCCCCCGGGAGGTGACCACTATGGCTCGTATCGGCGAAGGTGGCGACCTGTTGAAGTGTTCGTTCTGCGGCAAGAGTCAAAAGCAAGTCAAGAAATTGATTGCTGGACCTGCCGTCTATATCTGTGACGAATGCATTGACTTGTGCAATGAAATCATTGAAGAAGAATTAGGCGAGTCAGTAAACCTGGGTTGGGATGAACTTCCAAAGCCACGTGAGATTTATGCCTTCCTTGATCAGTACGTGATTGGTCAAGAAGTGGCAAAGAAGTCACTTTCAGTAGCGGTCTACAACCACTACAAGCGAGTTCAGGCTGGCGCGAATGAATCCTCCCGCGAAGAAGGCGTTGAGCTAGCCAAGTCAAACATTCTGTTGTTGGGACCAACCGGTTCCGGTAAGACACTTCTGGCCCAAACTTTAGCGCGCATGCTTAATGTGCCATTCGCAATTGCAGATGCAACCGCGTTGACTGAAGCTGGATACGTCGGAGAAGACGTAGAAAACATTCTGCTTAAGTTAATCCAGGCTGCTGACTATGACGTCAAGAAAGCTGAAACTGGAATCATCTACATCGATGAAATCGACAAGGTTGCTCGTAAGAGTGAAAACCCATCGATCACTCGCGATGTATCCGGTGAAGGCGTTCAGCAAGCATTGTTGAAGATTCTTGAAGGCACAACTGCTTCAGTTCCGCCACAGGGTGGACGTAAGCATCCGCATCAAGAATTTATTCAAATTGATACCAGCAACGTTTTGTTTATTGTTGGTGGCGCTTTTGCTGGCCTAGATCAGATCATTCGCCAGCGCGTAGGCAAGAAGGCGCTTGGCTTTACCGCGAACATCGAGCAAGAAGAAGTAAACGAACAAGACATCTTCTCGCAGGTAATGCCAGAAGACATGTTGAAGTTTGGAATGATTCCAGAATTCATCGGACGTCTTCCAGTGTTTACTTCCGTCGCCCAGCTAGATCGCGAAGCACTAGTTGCCGTACTGACAGAACCAAAGAATGCGCTTGTTCGTCAGTACCAGAAGCTATTTGATCTAGATGGTGTTGAGCTTGAGTTCACCCCAGATGCACTTGAAGCAGTTGCCGAGCAGGCAATTCTTCGCGGCACTGGTGCTCGTGGACTTCGCGCAATCATGGAAGAAGTTTTGCTGTCGGTTATGTACGACGTACCTAGCCGAGAAGACATTGCTCGCGTAGTAATTAACAAGGAAGTAGTTGGCAAGCACGTAAATCCAACACTAGTTCCGCGCGAAGCACCTGCTGCAAAGCGAATTCCTAAGGAAAAAACCGCTTAACGAACTAACTTTCGCTAGTTGGCGCGAGTTCGATCTCCAAAGAGATTGGGCTCGCGCTTTCTACATATGTAAAGGCACTCTGCACTCGACCAGCTGCAGCCAAGTCAGCCGCAACTAACTTTGCCTTCGCAATGTCATCAACAGAGGCACTAATCGTGGCCTTTGTGATTTCAGCCTTCATGGAAACTTTGGCTTCACTCTTTGACTTGCGCAGTTGTGACAAGATCTCTGCCGAAACCGCTAGCAAGGAAGCATCACCGTTGAATGCCCGCAAGGATTCTGATTTTGGCCAGCTTGAAGTGTGAACTGATTCCTCATGAGTCCAGGACCAGACTTCTTCGGTTACGAATGGCAAGAATGGTGCGAATAGTTTGATCAAAGTCTCGAGTGTGATTGTCAGGGCAGCGCGAGCTGATGCAGCGCCCGCATCACCTGCAAGGCCGTAGGAACGATCCTTAACCAACTCAAGGTGATCATCTGTGAATTCCCAGAAGAACTTTTCAGCTGCTTCCATTGCCTTGGTGTAGTTGAAAGCTTCAAATGCCTTAGTAGATTCGTCTACGACATCAGCTAATGCAGCAAGTAGCGCCTTATCTAGAGGTTCAGTTACCGCTTCAGCAGGGGCGCTGCCTTGTAGCAAAACGAATCTGCTGGCATTCAGAATCTTTGTCGCCAGACGACGGCCGATCTTCATTTGGCCAACATCAAAGGCAGTATCAGTTCCTGGACGACCACTGGCAGCCCAGTAACGAACGCCATCGCTTCCGTGCTCGTCTAATAGATCCAGGGGAGTAACC
>JBIKSW010000181.1:0-2850 GCA_044348415.1 Candidatus Nanopelagicales bacterium | reverse complement strand
TTTGGTTGGTTTGCCAACGAGGAAAGTCGTGGAAGCACCTGGGAAAAAATAGGTTGAATCCGCTCGGTTACCCAGCGCCTCACATTTGGAATTGTGAACAAAGCTGATGCGGATAACGCCACAACTAGAAACACGATGATTGCGGTACGAGGCGGTCGGAACGAGAAATCACTGGATGTTCCCGCAACAATCACTGCAATAAATAGCAAGAAGATATGACTAAAGAACGCCAAGGCTTGAGCAACTGCAATGCTGGCGCCAGCTAGGGCAGTGTGCATACCTTGCTTAGAGAGATACCGAACATTGATTGCAACCGAACCTAATGTTGGTGGCGCTACCAAGGTTGCAAACGAAGCGGCCCATTGGGCTTGGAAGGTTTTCCAAAATGAAAGGCGCTCCGGAACTACGCCAGACAGTGCCATAGTGGCTGCGACGTAAGTGAGCGCAGACAAACCTAATCCAGTTAACAACCAGCCAGTATCGGCAACTCTGAACACCTCTGAGAAGTTAACTTGGCCTAGTTGTGTCAACAACAGGTATGCAGCAATCGTTCCAGCAAAAATTGTTACAAGTGTTCGTGGCTTTACCCGTTCAATTTCGATCGCTTCAACACTTGTTTCTGGCATGTTTTGCAAAATCGTGGCTCGCAATGTTGTTAATAGTTCGCGATTTTCCTTGAGCTGCGCCCGAGTGTGCGGCGACAGGGCAACTGGTTGCAAAGCCGGCAATGCGCGAGCTAACCCAACATCGCCCAGAACTACGCGACCAGCTTGAATTGCACGCATTGGATCTGACTCGATGGAAAGCGTAACCAAAGCTTCAGCAAGATCAATGCGCAACAAGACTTCAGATGCAGCAATAGTTCCGTCTTCAAGTCCTTGGATGTAAACCTTGCCATCAGTTGCCTGCAAAAAGTTTTCGGCAATCAGAGCCCGATGCGCAATCCGCGCTGACTGTAAATCTCGAACGATTTCCCAAGCACCTGCAAGTTCGGCATCACCAAGTGTGTGCCCGATTGAATCGAAAGTTTTACCTGGAACATGTTGAAAGGCAAGAACTGCAGCATCGGGTCCAACTTCTGCAACTGCAATCAGATGCTGAGTAGGAATTCCTGCTGTTGAAATTGCCCAACTGTTGAGCGCAATGCGTTCGAGGCGCCGACGCATTGAAGTGCCAGAGCCGCCAGAATCGTCACGTAATCTAACGGATCGATAAATCGCTTGCGCTAAACCTGCACCTTCGAGGTCGCGATCCAACACAACTAGATCAATTCGCTGACCATCAGTAGTGCTGGCGTCGTACTTTCGGCCTGACTCTAGAACTTCAGCGGCCCGAAGAAGTGTGAGCGGAAGGCCAAGGGCGTTCATAGCTTTGGCAATTTCATTACCTGATGGGCGAGTGGTGTCAGTGCCAAGCAAGTAGCGAATTAGCAAACCAGTTGCCCAGCCAGCAAGCAATGAAACACCAAGACCTGCTGCAGTCACACCACCGCTAACAATGTTTGCCAAAGCAATGGATCCAATTACAAGTCCGGCAAGAACATTCCATCTTGGTCGAGACATGATGCGAGCTACGGTGGTGAAAGCGGCAAGGCCTCCAACAACAATGCTGAATGGAACTGCAGTTGCTGGATCGTTAGTACCAGCAAAGGCTATGAGCAGTCGATCTGTCTCAGCCTGAATAAGCGCCCAGGAAGAAACCGAAAGTATCAATACCGTGACAAGCAGGGCAGCAAGGGATTCAACTAACTGCCGAGCCCTTTTACGAATTAAAAGATCTAAGGCAGCAGCCGCTGGAAAAATCAAAGCACCAAAACCACTGACTAAGTTTGTAATCAAGATGACTGGCGCTGGCAGTCGATTAGCGCCTTGCACAATATCTTGATCAATTCCGGTCGTGGTGCTTTGTGCCAAAAATGCTAAAAGTCCAACAATTACGATTGTGAAAACTGTGAATGCAAAGCGCGCCAAATCAGCTGGCCGGCGCAAGCGACGATCAATGACTGCATCTTCGATGACCAAGGTAGAGGTAGATGCCGTTGGTGCCACGGACATCCCCCAATCAATAGGTCAAATAAAAGTACTTACCCTCATAATCTTGCCTGAATAATCAAAGAATGCGAAAGCCTGATGCAGATTTGTCACCCCTACATGGTGGAATAAGGAGCAATGACTCGCTTAATCCTTGATCGCACCCCGGCATTGCCTTATGTTGCGCCAACCCTTGATGAGGATCAACTTCGCGTTGTGAATCATCGACATGGCGCCATGCGGGTTTTGGCAGGTCCAGGCACAGGCAAAACCACAACCTTGGTGGCTGCAATGGCTGCTCGGCTATCGGGACCGGATGCGCTTCATCCAAATCAAGTCTTGGGCTTAACATTTGGCCGACGGGCAGCGATTGACTGGCGTGACCAGGTGACTGCTGCGGTCGGCGGTGGCGTGGTGCCACTAGTTAGCACGTTCCATTCATTTTGTTATGCGTTAGTCAGGCAGTTCCAATCTGATGAAGCTTATGTTTCAGCAACTCGACTTCTATCTGGACCAGAACAACAAGTTAGATCGAGGCAACTTTTTGCAGATGCGATTGCTGACAAAAGACTGAATTGGCCAGATGACTTAATGCCAGCAGTTGGCACTAGGGGATTAGCCGAAGAGATTCGCGCGGTTATGTCGCGCACCCGATCACACATCATGGATCCGGAAGATTTAGTAAACCTTGGAAATAAAACCGGGCGACAAACTTGGGCTTCAATTGGTGTCTTCATGGATGAGTATCTTGACGTACTTGATGCTGAAGGCGTCTTGGACTACTCCGAATTGATTCATCGAGCAGTGCTGTTAAGTCATC
>JBIKSW010000180.1:0-2858 GCA_044348415.1 Candidatus Nanopelagicales bacterium | reverse complement strand
ATCGCCAGTGGCGTCGCCCGGTTCCAGAAGATCACATTAATCACTACCCATCTTTGATAGCTGGAACGATTGCAGCGACCGTCGCAGTTGTCATCGGTTACATATTGACCTTGGGCTTCATCATGGCTACCTGGCTATTTGCGGCCCACGGCACCGAATCAACAGTGCAAGTGATGCGAGCTGCTGGAATCGCATGGCAAGTTTTGCATTTAGTCCCATTAGTAATTGGCACAACCACAATTGGTATTTTGCCTTGGGGGTTTTTGATTGTGCCTGTTTTTGTTCTTTGGCGAGCAACGCAGTGGGCACTAAAAAGTTCGCAACCTAAAACTGCTTTTGAATTCAGTCGAGTCGCAATCTCAATAATTGCTATCTACTCACTTTGTGCTGTGCTTGTTGGGTTGATCTCGGCAACCGATGATCTCTACACCAGTGTTACATCGTCACTACTTCATGCGTTCCTTGTTGCGCTGTCGGTTACAACCGCTTGTGTTTTAACCTATGCACCTTCAAGAACAATTTTGACAGATGCATTACCAAAGTTGTTTGTTGATGGGATCAGGCCAGCAGTTATTTCATTCGGATTGTTGTTTATAGCAGGATCTCTATTGACTTCAGTTTCTCTCATTCTTAATTGGGCACAAGTTCGTGCGGTAACAACTCTTATGGCTCCTGGTGTAGTTGATGGATTTTTCATGACCTTGTTAGGAATCGGATATCTGCCAACTGTAAATGTTTGGGCAATGTCTTATCTTTTAGGTCCTGGAATCATGCTTGGCGGCGGAGTTGTTACTCCAGAGAATGCCAGTCCCGGTGCGTTACCAGCATTTCCATTGTTATCAATTTTGCCAAGCGAGTCTGCGGCGCTTGCTTCCTATTTCATTTTGATTCCGATTCTGATTGGTATCGGAATCTATTTCTTAATTCCACGTGAGAGATGGGCAGCCCAGGGCGACTCGATTGCAATTGCACTTTCTTTTGTAGTCAGATGGCGCGAAGTTGTGACCTTGCTCGTTTCAGTTGGACTACTTTCGATTTTTGTTTGGATTGCGGCCGCAGCTTCAAGTGGGCCGCTTGGTACCGGATTTCTAAAGTTCATCGGCCCAGTTCCGGCTGAAGTTGCATTTGCAGCTATCTCTGTTTGTGGGGTTTCTGCGTTACTAACGCTTGTGATCCCACGGACAGTTATGTCACTTCTGCACTGTTGGTCTAACCGAGAAGCAATTACAAAATAGACTTAACTAGTGCCGAATTTTCGCGTAGTTGTATTGGCCTCAGGCACGGGCACACTCTTTACTGCGCTAGCAAGTCAAGCAGATCAAATTGGAATTCAGATTGTTGGCCTGATCTCTGAGGCAGAAGTTCCAGCTTGTGAACGTGCTCGCGAATTAGGTATTCCAGTCACAGTGGTGCCATTTCTCGAAGATCGAATTAAGTGGGATCAGAATCTAGCCACAGAGCTGAGTCGGCTAAAGCCATCGCTAATTATTTCCGCTGGCTTTATGAAAATTCTTGGACCTGTTGTGTTGAGATTCCATCAAGGAAAAATAATCAATACCCACCCCGCGTTACTACCTGCATTTCCTGGTGCACACGCGGTTCGTGATGCACTGGCAGCTGGTGTTTCAGAAACTGGCGCAACTATTCACTTCGTCGACCACGGCGTTGATACAGGTGAAGTCATAGCTCAGGCCAGAGTTAAGGTTGAGCCAGGTGACACGCAAGATTCGCTTCACGAACGGATTAAACAAGCTGAGCGTGAATTATTAGTTGCAACAGTTAGTGACATTGCAAACGGGAAGGTAACTTTGAAATGACCCAGACCCGCAAAGTTATGCGAGCACTTATCAGTGTCTATGACAAAACTGGATTGACCGAACTTGCCCAAGGTTTGCATGAGGCTGGGGTAAAGATAGTTTCCACCGGCAGCACAGCCGCAAGTATTGCCGCACTTGGAATTCCAGTTACCGAAGTTAAAGATGTAACAGGGTTTCCTGAATCACTTGATGGCAGAGTCAAAACTTTGCATCCAAAGATTCACGGGGGACTGCTGGCGGACGTGCGTAAGCCAGATCATGTTGCTCAACTTTCTGAACTTGGAATTGAAGCTTTTGAGTTAGTTGTTGTAAACCTTTATCCATTTGCTCAGACTGTTGCCTCAGGTGCCAGCATCGAGGAATGTATTGAGCAAATTGATATCGGTGGACCCGCAATGGTTCGGGCCAGTGCAAAAAATCATGCCAACGTTGCAGTCGTCGTAGATCCTGCTTCTTATGGATCTGTTCTTGATGCAGTTAAGAGTGATGGATTCACAAAAACGCAGCGAATTGCTCTTGCAACTTTGGCCTTCCAGCATGTAGCTCAATATGATGTTGCAGTTTCGAGCTGGTTGGCATCAGTCGTATTACCTGACGCAGATCCTTCACAGGCAGGATTCCCAGCCTGGTTTGGTGGCGTTTGGGAACGCGCCCAAACTTTGCGTTATGGCGAGAACCCACATCAAGAAGCTGCGCTTTATGTCGCTAAGTTTGGTAATTCTGGAATCGCTCAGGCTGAACAACTTCATGGCAAAGAAATGTCTTACAACAATTTCGTTGATGCAGATGCTGCCTACCGAGCTGCTTATGACCACTCGTTACCAACTGTTGCGATTATCAAGCATGCAAATCCTTGTGGGGTTGCAAGCGACAAAGACATTGCCAAGGCTTACCAAAAAGCAAATGCGACGGATCCAGTGTCGGCCTTTGGTGGTGTGATTGCATCGAATCAACCGGTAACTAAAGAAATGGCATTGGCAGTATCGGAAGTGTTTACCGAAGTAATTGTGGCTCCAGATTTCGCAGCCGATGCACTCGAAG
>JBIKSW010000179.1:0-2866 GCA_044348415.1 Candidatus Nanopelagicales bacterium | reverse complement strand
ACTGCAATGACCCGTTGGGCGCCAGCAAATTTGAGTGCCCTGGCAGCACTATTCAAGGTTGCACCTGTTGTAACAACATCATCAACAACTACCACGGTTCCGTTTACTACTTTCCGGATGCCGAATGCGCCTTCTAAGTTCGAATGACGTTGCACGGCTGATAATCCGACTTGATCTACAACATGTCGGCGAAGAAATAGATTTGAATCATCGAAGTGAATTGATCTGTTGCCTCTAGCAACCCTGGCACAAAGATTAGCCACAGAATCAAAACCTCGCTCCCTCACCTTTTGTTGCGAACTAGGAATTGGAATCAAGTTGAAATTCTCGGATCCAAGAAATACATCAAACGTCTTGCTCAAAATTTGTGACAGCATTTCAGAATATCTGGCATCGCCATTTTTATAACAGATGATTGAATCTCTCAGCCATCCTGAATACTCGCCCGCGCAGTAACAGGCTTCTAGCTCACTCAAGTCTCTGGCTCTAAATGGTCGAGTGGCACCAATACATGTGGAGCAAAACTCGACACCTAGTCGAGAGCAGATCAAACACCGAGGCGTGAAAATCAATTGCTTCAAAATTGACACAAGTCAGCCTGAAACGAGATCTATGTTGTTGCAAGGAGAAATGCAGTGCTGTCGATAAATCTCGGGTGTTGACTTAGTTAGAGAAAAAACCGCCGATTCCTGTAGTGATTTGGGTCCAGGATCCGAAGCTCTGCTGGAAAACAAATTGATTTGTGCCATCTACGGCAGAAACAAATACCTTCCCAGTTCCGTCCACAGAAATTTGTTGCGCGCCAACTGGCGCACTAAACAGTTTGGTTTTCCCATCAAGCAGCGAAACGTCAAACAGAAGCTCGCTATTTGATTCATCCGAGCCAATGACAGCAACTGACGTTGGTGAACTCCAAACAATGTCACGCACAGAAGTAATGGAACGCTCTATTCGATGTAGCCCGATGACTCTGGTTTCTGAATCCGTCTTAAAGATAGCGCCAACGGCAACAGCATCTTGAATTCCATTTGACAGGACAACAGCAATTCGAACACCGTCACTTGCTACGGCCACTTGCTTAACCTGATCCTTTGTGCCGAGCGTAGATACGTCGACTAGTACAGGGCGTGATGTGCCATCACTCAAAATCTCACGAACCCCTTGGCCAGCATCTGAAAAATAGATGTTTCCATCTCGATCCCAAGTTGGTTTAGAAATCTGATCTCCTTGAGTTACTAACTCAAACTTTGAATCCGATGAATTAGTCACCTGAAGGGATTTACGATCTGCGGTAACGGCAGCGATCCGAGTGTCTGTCATATTTGGTGCTGCGAAAACCAGAGGGGCTGGGGCGATGTACTTCAAGTTATCTGTCCCATTAACAACAGAGAAGATCTTTTCATTCCTGATCACATTAAGATTTGTCATGTCGGAATTAGGTAATGTCGACAGGCTTTGCCAGTCCTGAATTGTTTGAATCGCTCCAAGGTTCGAAAGCGCTAATGGCTGACCTGAAACCGAGATCTGTACTGCAGAGACATTTGGAAGCACACTGAGCGTCCAGACCAATTGGGCTGAAAGCGCACGACGCGTTGCCTCATCGGCTCCTAAAATCTCGTTTGAAAGATCAACTTGCGCGATGCCATTGGTTACAGGAACTGAGCCATACGTCAAGGTAGTGCCGATTGGAAAAGCGCTTGTTGCAACTGGCGTTAAGTATGCAGAAGGTCCGTCAAGAAGTGATCGTACTAATGATGTTGCCGCTCCAGAATTACTCACTGGCACTAAAACATTGTCAACGATCAATGCGCTTAGCTCAGTGTTGAAAAAATAGATTGGAAAGCTGCGGAATGAACGATCAACGTCTCCGCTTGATAACAAAATTCCATCACTTAGATTTGCAATTCGCCATTGACCATTGGCGTCTTGCTTTAGTTCAAAAGGTTTGGATACTTGGGCGCCAGGATCACTACTTTGATATCTGCCTAGATCTGAAATCGTTCCGAGCTTATCTGCACCTACAGTTAGTGTCGGTGCACTTCCGGTAACTTCAATTGTTGACGGCTCATAAATCTCGATACCCGTCAACGGATTCCAATTACCTGCAAATTCAACGTCAAGATACTGTCGCGCAATTCCATAATTGTCAGATGGATCAGCACTAGCATCCAAAAATCCCCGAACAATTTCTTCTGGATCCATACCAAGACTTGGCGGACGGGCGATTACTCTCACAAACTGGGCGGATGAGTCAGAAGAGATTTCCTCTCCGTAGAACACTTCACTAGAACTTGGAATTCCTGCACATCCAGAAAGCACCATGGCTAGAGCAAGGAATCCACCGGAAATCTTTAGCTTCATGGCGCACCTGCCGAAATTGCCACATCATTAATCGCGCCTAACTCAAGGCGAGGAAGTGTCAGCACAAACTGCGCCCCTTCGTTTGGCGCACCCCAAACATCGATGATTCCACCATGTAGCGCGGCATCTTCTGCGGAGATTGAAAGTCCTAATCCGGTGCCACCGAGAGTGCGCTGTCGCGCTGGATCTGCTCGCCAAAAACGACCAAAGACTCTAGACAGATCCTCAACTGCAATACCTTGACCATGATCTCGCACTGATATCGAAACACATGATTCATTTCCCGCTATTTCAACTTCAACTTCAGTGCCATCACAGTGCTCGATTGCATTAACAACTAGGTTTCTGATGATTCGAGATACTCTTCGTTTATCAGCGGTCACCGTAGTATCGCCAAGACTTGAAAATTTAAACTGAGTTGAATGCTCGGCTGCAATTTCTTGATTGTCACGCAAGATGGATTCAGTGATTGCGGACAGATCAACCGGAGCACTTTCAAGCGGTG
>JBIKSW010000178.1:0-2888 GCA_044348415.1 Candidatus Nanopelagicales bacterium | reverse complement strand
GCACCTACCGTAAGTAGTTGGATATGAAGACTGCACTGGTTACTGGTGGCGCTAAAGGAATTGGTCTGGCAATTAGCCAGGAGTTGGTCGCACTTGGTTGGAATGTTGTAGTCACTGGACGCGATGCCAACGCAATTGATGCTGCAGTTGCTGGTCTAGCTTCAGGTCCCGGCAAAGCCATTGGCAGAGTTATGGATGTTCGAGATCGCGCTTCGATTAACTCCGTAATTGCTGATACTCGCGGTGAATTTGGTTCTCTTGATTCCTTAATAAACTGTGCTGGGGTAATCATTCGTAATGAATCCGAAGTACTCAGCGAAGCAGACTGGGAAACAGTTATCGACACTGATCTCAGTGGCGTATTCAAATGCAGTCAAGCAGCCTTCGCTGATTTAGAAAAGGCTAAAGGCGCCACCATTGTTAACGTCGGTTCAATTGCCGGCAGCGTTGGAATCGCAGGCCGCGCGGGATACACCGCAGCCAAAGCTGGGCTTGAAGGTTTAACTCGAACTCTTGGTTTGGAATGGGCTGATAGAGACATTCGAGTAAATGCAGTTGCGCCAGGTTGGACTCGCACTGAAATGGTGGCTGGCGGAATCAAAGACGGTCGGCTTTCCGAAGCTGCTCTCACTTCACGGATTCCGCAGAAGCGATTGGCGGAACCAAGTGAGATTGCAAAAGTTGTTTTGTTTTTAATGTCTTCTGACTCGAGTTACATCACTGGCCAAACCATCACAGTTGATGGTGGCATCACGATAAACGGAAATACCTGAGTATTAACTAGCGGAGTTTAGACAGAGTAACTTCGAGCGCATCAAATACATGTTGCTGGGCAGCGCTTTCAGCCTCGTCAGCATCATGATTCTTGATTGCCTTCAGAATTGCCGCATGACCCTTAATGGAAAGCTTGGTCTCTTCTTTGGTGTACATCTGCGCAATTCGATGATTGAAGAAATGCTTACTGTTGCTTCGATTGATTCGCTCTAAGCGAGAGTTGCCGCAAGCTGTGAAGATCGCTGCATGGAACTGATCATTTAAATCAACAATTAGGTCGCGATCATTTGAAGTGATCAGTGAATCTTTATGTGCGCCAATCTTTTCGATTTCTTTGTATGCAGCGGTGCCAGCCTTCTGGGCGGCTAAACGGGCAGCCATTCCTTCAAGAGCAGCGCGGGCTTCATAAATCTCAACGATTTCATCACGAGTATGTTCCCGCACTACATATCCGCGTTTAGCCGCAACTACTAATCCTTCAGCTTCAAGAAGTTGCAGAGCTTCTCGAATCGGAGTGCGGGAAGTCTTTAGGCGCTCAGCCAGATCTACTGCAATCAATCTTTCATTTGGGCGAATCTTGCCCTGAATGATTTCGTCCCGAAGTAAAGTCAGGGCATCAAAGGTTAAGGAACCTTTTGGTGACGAATCAGTCATTTCGAACAGCCCTAATGTTTGAGAAGTTATAACTCAAAGCATAACGGAAGATAGAATTGGCAATACGAAAACTATTGTTATGGATTCCTCACATGAGCTATGAGTTTGATCAAGATCCGCAAGTTAAAGAATTTGCATTGCGAGTTCGCAACTTTATTAACACTGAAGTTATCCAGCATGAGCCAGAACTAAATCCGGACTCACATGGAATCAATCCTGACCTGCGCGTAACACTGCAAGACAAGGCTCGAGCTGCAAAAGTTTTTGCTCCCACTGCGCCAAAAGAATTTGGTGGCCACGGATTTAATCACGTAGCCCAAGCAGTAATCCTGGAAGAAAGTGGCCGTAGTTTGCTTGGCCCAACAGCACTTAACTGTGCGGCTCCAGATGAAGGCAACATTTTGTTACTTAACAAAATCGCAACGCCTGATCAGCGCGCCAAATATCTTGCGCCACTTTCGCGCGGTGAAATCAGATCATCATTTGCCATGACCGAACCAAGTCCGGGTGCTGGCGCAGATCCAAACTTGCTTTCCACTACTGCCGAGAAAGCTGGCAATGGTTGGATTATCAATGGCAATAAGTGGTTAATCACAGGTGCTGATGGTGCTGGGTTCTCAATCGTGATGGCGAAAACTTCAGGTGGCGCAACTATGTTCCTAGTTGATACCGATAACCCAGGTATGAAAGTAGCTCGCAGCCTGGACACTTTGGATAGCGCGTTCACCGGCGGGCACGGAGTTGTTGACTTCAACAACTGTGAAGTTTCAAACGATGCAGTGCTTGGACAAGTTGATGAAGGTTTTGTTAACGCCCAAGTTCGCCTTGGTCCTGCACGCTTAACGCACTGTATGCGTTGGCTGGGCGCGGCGCGTAGAGCCCATGAATCAGCAGTTGATTATGCAGCCAATCGTCCAATGTTTGGTACCGAATTGGCATCCCTTGGCATGGCACAACAAATGATTGCCGACAATGAAATTGATATCGCGGCTTGCCGAGCCCTAATCCATCGCGCCGCTTGGGTTTTGGATCAAGGCCTGCCAGCCCGCGCCGAAACTTCAATTGCAAAGACATTTGTTGCTGAAGCCACTTTTAGAATTGTGGATCGATCGATGCAACTTTGTGGCGCCAAGGGAACATCAAGTGAATTACCTATCGCTCACATTTTCCGTGACATCCGACCATTCCGAATTTATGACGGTCCTTCCGAAGTTCATCGCTGGTCAATCTCGCGTCGTTCCGTTCGCCATTCACAGGCAGGCAAGTTGCCTGGAGACTGGGCGTGACGCAAGTATCTGATCCACCAGGATTGCGATTAGCCTCGCTTTCCAATTGGATGCAAGACAACATCGCTGGCTTCGATGCAAGTGCTGACTTACAAACAGCATTGCTAGCAGGCGGTCGCTCCAACATTTCTTACAAGCTCACTGATGCCAGTGGATCGAGTTGGGTTCTGCGAA
>JBIKSW010000177.1:0-2891 GCA_044348415.1 Candidatus Nanopelagicales bacterium | reverse complement strand
CGTTAGATTACGAAGTTCTGACTGCATTAGTTCAGCTTGCAAGTGCTCCAAGTTCGTTAGCAACCACGATCCGCTTGATGGCTGGACATGAACTAGTGACTGAAGGATTCAAAGAAGGCCAAGTTGGATCCAGTGCAATGCCACACAAGATGAACACTCGTTCATGCGAACGCGTAAATGGCTTCACCGTGATTTTGCGCGGCTATGCATCGATGGCTGGCGAACTTGCTGGCAATCAATGGAATGAAGGCGATGTGTTCTGCAGCGTAGTTCGACGCGTGGCACTCCCAGATTCGTTTTATGCCATTGATGGTTTGTTTGAAACTTTCTTAACGGTTCTGGAAGAATTTGGCGCGTTCCCCGCGGTAATTGATCGGGAACTTTCTCGCTACCTACCGTTCCTAGCGACTACCAAGATCTTGATGGCTGCAGTTCGCAATGGCGTTGGCCGCGAAACTGCGCATGAAGTAATTAAGGAGCATGCAGTTGCAGTTGCACTTGAAATGCGCGGAACAAATGGCGGAGATGGCAATGCCGTGCTCGATCGCTTGGCTGCTGATGCCCGCTTAGGAATCAATCGCGAAGCTCTAGAAGCACTGATTTCACAGCCGCTAGAATTCACGGGTGCAGCTCGAGATCAAGTTGCAGTCGTTGCCGATAAAGTTTCAAAACTCGTCGCTACTTCACCTGAAGCTGCAAACTACCGACCGGAGCCTATCCTGTGACAATTCAGCCCACCGACTATGAATTAGGTGCTGAGTTCAAGCATGTCTACTCTGGCAAAGTTCGCGATCTATATGAAGCCCCAGATGGCCGATTACTTTTTATAGCCAGCGATCGCATCTCGGCATATGACTGGATCTTGCCTTCGGTAATTCCTGACAAGGGAAGAATCCTTACCGCAATGTCGATGTGGTGGTTTGATCGACTGCAAGGCATTGTGCCAAATCATGTGCTTTCAACAAACGTTCCAAATTCAGTTCGTGGCCGAGCAACTTATTGCGAAAAGCTTGAGATGCTTCCAGTGGAATGTGTGGCTCGTGGCTATCTAGCGGGATCTGGTTATACCGATTACCTGCGTGACCAATCGATCTGTGGCAATGGTTTACCACCAGGCCTTAAAGATGGTGCCAAACTTCCTAAGACGCTTTTCACACCTGCAACCAAAGCAGCGATTGGTGATCATGACGAGAATGTAACTTTTGATGAAGTTATAACTTTCATTGGCATGGAAGAAGCACAACAACTTAAGCGCTTCACAACTTGGATCTATGATGTGGCTGCAGAAATTGCATTCGAACGTGGAATCATTTTGGCTGATACCAAGTTTGAATTCGGCCTAGGCATTGTTGGAGCCAACAAAGATCAGATCGTTCTAGCTGATGAAGTGCTAACACCAGATTCCTCGCGTTACTGGCCAGCTGATCAATGGGTACCAGGCCAAGCCCAGCCTTCGTATGACAAGCAATTTGTACGCGATTGGCTGACATCATCAGCATCAGGTTGGGATAAGAATTCTGGCGAAGCGCCACCAGCGCTACCTGATGAAGTTATTGATAAAACCCGCGAACGCTATGTTGCCGCCTACGAACAACTAACCGGCAAAAAGTTCGATTAGTTTTACTTTTCGCCCCAACGCGGACTTGTGCTCTTTGGTGGATACAAAGTTTCCCGAATCAAAATGATTCCTGGCTGCTTTAGGTCTAATGCATCGCCTAAATCTTCGATCGTGGTTTCAGTAAATGAAAGTCCAAAGGATTGCGCCAGGATTGCCCAATCTGGAGAAACCAAATCCACGCCGCGTTCCGGATGACCCATCACTTGCTGGTCGTAGCGAAGCATTCCGTAGCCACCGTCATCCACGATTAACAATGTGTAAGGCAAGTTTTCCTGCACGATAGTTGCCAGCTCACCAAGTGCGAAAGCCACACCGCCATCGCCACATACCGCGAGCGTGCGACTGCCGTTAGCGGCTGGTCCTATTGCGGCCGGCAATCCGAACCCTAAAGTTCCCCAACCGACTGGATAAACAATGCGACGGGATCGTGGTTGTTCGGCGTAGACACCCGTCCAGTAACCGCAGACAGACATGTCGCAAACAATCGTGCCTTCGGCTGGCCAATGCTTTTCGATGGCTTCAACAAGTGCGATACCGCGTTTTGATTTTTCGCCAACTCGGAGTCGATCGCGCACAGCCTTGTTAACGGAGGAAACATCAACCCAGGAATCTAGAGCAGAAGTTCCAGCGACAAATGCGGATGCAACACCATCGATGTTGTTATTCAATACAACTGCAGTTGGATCAACATTGCGCATAGTTTTTGTTGGTTCAACATCAACTAACACAATTGTCTTTGGCCAAGCAATCGCCCAGTTCTTGGTATTCATGCCATCTAGTTGGCTACCAAAAACAACTAGCGCGTCAGCTTCGGCTAATACTGCTTCGGTTTCTGGTTCATGAATTGGTGCGACCAAAGTTAACTTCGAATCGGCAGCAATTCCGCGACCAGCAAAAGAGGTGAGAACTGGAGCATTCCAATGTGCAGCAAGTGCAGAAATTGAATCAGAAGAATCAACTGCGCCACCACCGGCCCAAATCACAATCTTCTTTGCATCAGCAAGGGCCGCTTGAGCTGCTGAAATATCAATTTCAATAACTTCTTGGCCAATTTCAAGTTTTGGTTTTTCACCAGTGAATTGCTGGCCCAAAACATCCGCTGGAATTCCAAGGTAACCTGCGCCAACTGGTGCGCGAAGTAAGTCGCGAATCATTTCGGCTGCAACATCAACTGCAGTAACGCCATCAGTAACGCTTACCGCCATCGAAACTCCAGCAAGTTTCTTAGCCAGGGGAGCGAACATTGCAGCCTGATCATCCATTTCGTGAAGTA
>JBIKSW010000175.1:0-2905 GCA_044348415.1 Candidatus Nanopelagicales bacterium | reverse complement strand
CCACTGTTCGCTGGGACATTTCGATGTATTTACCAACACCATGTTGTTCGTGAACTACAAAATCACCACTCTTGAGAGTTAGTGGATCAATCACTACCCGGCGCTTACTTGGTAACGATCTATTTTCTTTCGAAGCATCGCGGCTACCAAACAAGTCGACTTCAGTAACCAGAACTAATCCAGCGGATTTGACTTCAATTCCATATTCTTGATGACCCACAGTCACTTCTATTACTTCATCTTTTAAGTCCGAAGTAAGTTCTTCCATCTGGCGAGCTGGAATTCCTAATTCCATCAAGGTTGCAACTAGGCGTTCAGTTGATCCATGGCCAGCCATAGAAACTGCAACGCGGGAACCCAATTTCCACCAAGTTCGAATGTCTGCAACAAAGTCTTCGACCTTAGAGCGGTAATCCGGAGTTGCTTCAACATCTGGTGATTCATCTTGTGGTCCAGCCAAAGTTGTTAGGCCAAGCCAAGCATGCGAATTACGCTCATCCCGAAGTTCTCGATAATCCCGGAATGCACTTGCTTCTAAATCAATTGGTGAAACGTTGCCTGCGGTTGCATTGCTCCACGATGCTTCTAAAAACTCAGCGCTTGTTGAAACCAGTTCATGAGCTCTGGTTTCCAAGCGTTCAGGTTCGGCTTCAATGATTACTGCCTTGGCATCGATGACATCAATCAGCATTTCAAGTTTTGGAACTAAAACTGGAATCAAGCTCTCCATACCTTCAGCAGCAATTCCAGCGGCGATCTTTTCTAACATTTCAGATAGTTCTGGATGCGCACTAATCATGCTTGCAGCTTTGGCCGCTACATCTTCAGTGATCAAAAGCTCGCGACAGGCGGTAGCAAAAATCTGATCAACTGCGATTCCCAGTGAACGTTGATCTGCAATCGAGAATGTGCGAATCTCTTCGACTGTGTCGCCCCAGTATTCAACGCGCAATGGATGCTCTAGAGCAGGTGGAAACAGATCGACAATGCCACCGCGAACTGCAAACTGTCCTCGTCGATCAACTAGATCAACGCGATCAAATCCAAGCCGA
Organism: Candidatus Nanopelagicales bacterium; assembly: GCA_044348415.1. GTDB lineage: Bacteria > Actinomycetota > Actinomycetes > S36-B12 > UBA5976 > UBA5976. The sequence continues at coordinate 1,853 of JBIKSW010000175.1, read as the reverse complement.
GACAATTCCGAAACTAGTTTTTCAAGTGGGAAGTCATCTCCCGTTGAAATCTTTAGGGCTGGAACATCGCCAAGGCCAGCAACTATCGGTTGAATGAAAGCCCGCGCACTAGTAACCAGAACTTTGATTGGTGCGATCTCTTGGGGATGCGCAAGTCTGCGTAAGACAGCCATCCGCCTGCCAACCGTGTCACTACTTGGGCTAAGTCGCTCATGCGGCAAAGTTTCCCAAGCCGGAAACACTGTGATGTTTTCTTCCGGAACAAAGTCGGTAAGCGAGTTTGCTAAATCCTGCGCGGCTCTTTCGGTGGATGCAATCAAAACCACCGGTCGAGAGTTTGCAACAGTTGCTGCTAAATATGGAATCGAACTCTTGGCTACTGCCAATCGAACTTTCAGACCTGAATCTAAATCTGAAAGTGCACCTTGGAAGATCTTGTCTTTAGCGATTGCATCACTAATTAACTTAAGAGTCATTTGGTTCCCAGGGCCATAACAATTGTGAAAGTGAGTTCTGGGCGGCAAATCAGGATGTCTTTAACCTTGAGGTCCGCCTTGTTAAGTTCTATTGGATTTCCCTTGCAGTCAGTTACCGATAGTCCGTTGTGGACTGCAATTCCTAGCGGCGCAGCTAAATCCCATTCGTAAAATCCACCAGAGTTGAAATACACATCTGCGTTGCCGCTCAAGATTGCTCCAACTTTGGCGCCTACCGAACCCATCGGAATTGTTTCTACGCGGCCTCGCTCTGGAAATACTTCTTCAAGACATTCGATTACTACTGGAATCTCACGTGGTGGTCGACTGCGGGAAACCAGGATTCGAATTGGTGAATCAGTTGGCTTATTAGGTTCAACTGGTTCATCCATTGACCAAAGTTCATTGCGAGCTGGGACGGCAACGCTGGCAACGCTGATGTTGCTTGCCGCTTGTGAATCGGCCTCCCATAGCGCGACGTGTACGGCAAAGTCTTCGCCGCCAGTTGAGTACTGTGCGGTGCCATCCAGCGGATCAATGATCCAGACTCGCTTCGCATTTAGGCGCGCAACTTCCAAGTCGCCTTCTTCGCTAAGGACAACATCGTCTGGTCGATGGCTGGAGAACTGATCCATTAAGTAGTCATGTGCAACGCGATCGCCTTCGCTGCCAAGAACTTCTTCTGCCAAAACTGAATGAGTTTCGTCTTCACCACCAGACAAACTTGCCGCGTGATTTCGTAGACCGATAAGTAAGGTTCCGGTTTCGCGGGCGAGCTTGCGGGCTAACTCATGATCATTCATGAGTTATACAAATTCTGCGTTTCGATCAATCCTTTAGTTATCAGAGCGGAAACTGCTTCACAGCCTTGGGACTTTAAGATTTCAACCTCAGCGCTTTCCGCGCTGGCAAAATTTCGCAATACAAAATCAGCTGGATCTTGTTGACCAGGAGGTCGGCCAATGCCCAAGCGAACTCGGAACCAATCACCGCTGCCCATTGCGGATCGGATTGATTTCAAACCATTGTGACCGTTGTCGCCGCCGCCAAGCTTTACCCGGATGGCAGCAAGTGGAATATCTAATTCATCGTGCAAGACGATGATCTGCTCGGGCGCAACTTTATAAAACTTTGCCAGGGCTTTAACTGGCCCACCGGATTCATTCATGTATGAAAGTGGCTTAACTAAAACTACTTGTGCGCCGCCAATTCGAGTTTCGCAAACATCAGCAAGAGCCCTTTTGTGCCTGGTGAGTTTTTCAGAATTCTGTTTCACCAGTTCATCGATAACCATGGCACCGATGTTGTGGCGCGTAGATGCGTAAGTGGGACCCGGGTTACCGAGTCCCACTACAAGCCACGCACCGTTATCTGACA
>JBIKSW010000176.1:0-2905 GCA_044348415.1 Candidatus Nanopelagicales bacterium | reverse complement strand
TCCTTCTAAGGCGCTTATTGGTTTAGCTCACGCAACCCATGACATCTCTGGTTGGGGTAAGCGCGGACTCAAGGTAACGGGTGAACCTTCCGTAGATATGAAGGAATTCCAAACTTGGAAAACCGAAGTGGTTAGCGGATTAAATGGTGGTGTTCGCCAACTTCTTAAAACAGCTGGCGTAGAGGTTCGCCAAGGCTTCTTTAGATTTACTCGCAAAGATCAAGGCGTGCTCGAATACGGCGAAGCACCGCCAACTCACATCCAGTTCAAAAACTGCATCATTGCAACTGGGTCCAGGCCAACTGTAATTCCAGGACTGCCACGCGATGGAAAACGAATTCTTGATTCATCCGATGTACTTGCCCTAGAGGTATTACCGAAATCAATTGCAGTCGTTGGTGGTGGATACATCGGCGTTGAACTTGGCACTGCATTAGCTCAACTTGGTTCAAAGGTAATCATGATTGAGGCTGCCGAAAGATTATTGCCAGCACTTCCGTCAACATTGGTTGCACCCGTTGCACGTCGACTTGGCGAGCTTGGCGTGGACATTCGAGTCAATACCAAAGTCGTTAGCGATAACGGTAAATCATTAACTGTCACATCCGATGGCACAGAAACAGAAATTGCAGTTGATTATGTTGTCGTGGCAATTGGACGAACTCCAAATACAGATGACATTGGTTTAGAAGTAATCGGCATTAAGCCAAACGCTCGCGGAATTCTTGAGGTTGGTCCTGACCTATTAGTCACGCCAAAGATTGCCGCCATCGGAGACATCACACCTGGCCCAGCCCTTGCGCACAAAGCCAGCGCTGAAGCGCACGTCGCAGCTGAAGTCCTCAGTGGACATGATGCCAAGTTTGATCCAACCGCAATTCCAGCCGTGGTGTTTAGTGATCCCGAAATCGCAATGACTGGATTCACTGTTGAGGAAGCAAAAGAAGCGGGCTACCAAGCCCAAGCTGCAATGTTTCCAATGGCTGCGTCAGGTCGGGCTTACACACTTGGTGAAAAGGCTGGCTTTGCTCAACTCGTTCACACCCCAGAAGGGGTTGTGCTTGGTGCCCAAATTGTCGGACCTCATGCCTCTGAATACATTGCTGAAGTGACTTTGGCAATCGAAATGGGCGCGAACCTGCAAGACTTAGCCGACACGATTCACCCACATCCATCGATGAGCGAAACCTTGCCGGAAGCTGCTCGAGTTGGTTTGGGATTCCCGATACATGTTTCACCAAAACGCCAACGCAATACCTAAGAAGGGAAGTACGTTTTAACCATGCGTATTACAGAAGCCGATAAAAAGTTCCTCAAGGCTGACATTGAGGTTCTAAAGGCGCCAGAGTTAGATTCCCCGCCAGCACAACGTCTACCGGAAGTTATCGAAACTGTTTCGAAGATGCTTTCGGAAATCGAGAAAAATGGCATCGATGCTGTTAGAAAGTATTCCCGCGATCTTGATAAGTGGGACAAAGACTTTGAACTAAGTGCCGCAGATCTTGCAAAGACTGGTGACAAACTTTCACCTGAACTTCGTAAGGCGCTTGAGATTGGTTCCGAACGTACCAAGATGTTTGCAAAGGAAACTCGCAAGCACTTAGTTGATTTCGAACTTGAAACCACACCTGGTGTTGTGTTGGGTCAGAAGTACATTCCGATTGAGCGCGTTGGTGCTTACTTGCCAGCAGGAAACTTCCCAATTTTGTCTTCAGCGTTCATGACCGTTGGTGTTTCAAAAGTGGCCGGTGTTCCAATGACAATGGCTTGCACACCTCCAATGTCTGAAACCGGTGGCAATGACGCAGTTCTTTATGCTGCGTACCTATCCGGTGTAGATCGTACTTTCATTCTTGGTGGCGTTCAGGCGCTAGCTGCAATGACCTTTGGTCTACTTGGTGAAAAGCCAGTCGACATTCTTGTTGGCGCCGGTAACGCGTACGTTGCAGAAGCAAAGCGTCAGCTATTTGGTCGAGTTGGTATCGATCTTCTTGCTGGTCCATCTGAAGTTGCAGTTATCGCAGATGACACTGCAGATGCTCGCATGGTTGCCTGTGACTTGTTAGGTCAAGCAGAGCATGGCATGCAGTCACCAGCTTCACTTGTAACTACTTCACGTGAACTTGGTATGGCAGTAATTGATGAAGTGAAGCGCCAGCTAGGCGAACTATCCACTGAATACATCGCAGGTCCTGCGTGGCGCGATTACGGAACTGTCTACCTAGTTAAGACTCCAGATGAAGCCATCGAAGTAATGGACACTTTGGCACCAGAGCATTTGGAAATCTTGACTGGTGACAATGACTACTACTTAAAGCATCTAAAGAACTACGGCTCACTATTCATCGGCGAATGGTCCACAGTTTCTTACGCTGATAAGGGAACAACTGGCACTAACCACGTGCTTCCAACTGGTGGTGGCGCAAAGTACACCTCAGGTCTTTCGGTTGGTCGCTTCTTGAAGCCGGTTACCTACCAAACCTCAACACGCGAATCCACAATGCAGGTAGCTCCGCACAACTCAGCAATTGCTGGGTTTGAAGGTATGTCTGCTCACAAGGCAACAGCTGATCTACGTATTGAGTTGTTAAACGCCGGAAAGTAAAACTAAAAACTAAAGCCCGCTTTCACATTCGAAAGCGGGCTTTAGTTTTGAACTTTATAGATCGATTCGGGTTCCAATCGTGATTACTCGGCCATATGGCAATCCATAGAACTGAGTCGGTGAAACTGCATTTCGGTGCAGGATCTCGAATAGGTTTTCGGTTCGATTACCTAATGCTCCACCTTCAGAAGCGAGGAAGTGACGCTCTGATAGGTAGTAAGTTGCTGACTCTTCTTCAGCCTGACTCAATGCACCTCGCTGCAGAATGCTTGGAACATTTACGGTTTCCATGTATCCAGC
>JBIKSW010000174.1:0-2920 GCA_044348415.1 Candidatus Nanopelagicales bacterium | reverse complement strand
TTCTTAATGCAGTGAACGCCCAGTTGCCCCTTGAGATACATGATGCACTGGATGAAGTTTCAGCGATCGAACGTGGTTATCCAGATTTTGGATGGAATCAATGAGTGCGGTCTGGGAGTTTCGCGAAATCAACTTTCATCGCGGCACCAAACGTTCTGAAGTAAAGGCTTATCTAACTTCGATGGCTGAAGTGGAACGCTGGGAACTTGAGCGAGTTCGGGTCTATCAGGACGGAAGTCGCTACGTACGGTTGCGGCGCAAGATTTACCACTTGCAGCGCACTGCTTAACTCTAACTAGAGGCTACGTACGAAGCGGTCCATTACGCGAGCGCCAAACTCCAAGCCTGAAGTAGGAACGCGTTCATCCACGCCATGGAACATAGCGCTGAAATCCAATTCTGGCGGCAACAATAACGGCAAGAAGCCATAGCAAGTGATGCCAAGTGTGCTGAACGCCTTTGCATCTGTGCCACCACTTACTGTGTATGGCACTGGAGTACCAAATGGATCTTCAGCTCGAATTGCAGCGCCCATTGCATCAATCAGTGGACCTTCGAATGGTGCTTCTAGTGCGATGCCGTTTACAACATCTTCCAGCACTACACCCGGTGGTAGCAGATTTTCGATGTCCTTAATCAGATCATCTTCATAACCCGGCAAGAATCTGCCGTCGATCATTGCCTCTGCGGCACCAGGAATCACATTGTGCTTATAGCCAGCGTTGAGCATGGTTGGATTCGCAGTATTCGAAAGTGTGGCTCCGATGATTCGAGCTATTGGTCCAAGTTGAGCAAGTAACTCTTCAGGATCATCTGCGCTCAGTTCCATACCCAATGCATCTGATACTGCTTTAATGAAATCTCGTACTGTCGGAGTTAATGCCAGATCAAACTTATGATTTCCAACTGCGGCTACAGCCTCAGCCAACTTAGTTACTGCATTGTCGTTGTTGATGAACGAACCGTGGCCTGCTGTGCCCTCGGCCTTAAGTTTCATCCAACGAATACCTTTTTCGGCAGTCTGTACAAGATACAGACGCACGTCATCGCGCAGGGTTAACGAGAATCCGCCTACTTCACCAACCGCTTGGGTTACTCCTCGATATAGATCCGGGCGATTTTCAACTAACCAACCAGAGCCATGCTCACTTCCAGCTTCTTCATCAGGTAGCCAATCAAAAACAATAGTTCGATCCGGCTGCACACCATTACGTGCCCACGATCGCGCCATGGCAAGGATCATTCCGTCGCCATCTTTCATGTCGACTGCGCCGCGACCCCAAATCATTCCGTCGTGAACCTCAGCTGCAAACGGATGGTAAGTCCAATCCTTGGCTTCGGCTGGGACAACATCTAGATGTCCATGAATAAGTAATGCGGGTTTGCTCGGATCCTTACCTTCAATGCGAGCATTTACGCCTTGCCGCTTGCCGCTAGTGGTCTCGTAGCGCTCGCACTCAATTCCAACTTCCTTGAGCTTTGCTTCTACATACTCGGCGGCAAGAGCTTCACCTGGGCCGCTGCCATCGCCATAGTTAGATGTGTCAATCTGAATTAAGTCGCGAACTATCTCAACAACTTCGGAATCGACATCTGTAAGTGGCTCAATTGGCATACCCATAGTCTGACGCATGAAGCAAGGTATGTCGTGCATCCGTTGTGCCATTTGAGCCAGATACGCATAAGCAGGTATTCTTACGAGGCTGGCATCCAGCACACCAGTCCGAGTGGCGGAATAGGCAGACGCGCTAGCTTGAGGTGCTAGTCCCTTCACGGGGATGGGGGTTCAAGTCCCCCCTCGGACACAAATCTGCGATTCGGCGCAGCAAATTCAGTGAGGTGACTATGGCGATTCCAAAGGTCATCCTCTTTTATGGCTTCGCTCCAGTATCTGATCCCGAGGCTGTGCGCCTATGGCAGTACGACTTATGTGAACTCCTCGACCTTAAGGGCAGGATCATCATTTCTGAACATGGCATAAATGGCACTTTAGGTGGAGACATCGATGCGCTTAAGCGATACATCCGCAAAACTAAGGCCTACCCAGGATTCAAGAAGATTGATTTCAAGTGGTCGGAAGGAACCGGAAACGACTTCCCAAAGCTAACTGTTCGCGTTAGAGACGAAGTTGTCTCATTTGGCGCTCCTAATGAACTCAAGGTTGATGAAAACGGAATTGTCGGCGGCGGTAAGCACCTCACTCCCACTGAAGTTCATGATTTAGTTGCAGCCCGTGGCGATGATGTTGTCTTCTTTGATGGCAGAAATGCTTACGAAGCAAGAGTTGGCAGGTTTCGAAATGCGATTGTCCCTGATGTGGAAACAACTCGCGATTTTGTCGCAGAGTTTGAAAGCGGAAAGTACGACCACTTAAAGAGCAAACCTATTGTCACGTATTGCACCGGTGGGATTCGCTGCGAAGTTCTTTCATCAGTTATGAAGAGTCGTGGTTTCGAAGAGGTTTACCAGATTGAGGGTGGCATCGTTCGTTACGGTGAACAATACGGCGACGATGGCCTGTGGGACGGATCTTTATACATTTTCGATAATCGCATGAGTATGGATTTCTCAGATCACACCAAGGTTCTAAGCACCTGTGATGACTGTGGTGAGACCACTAAGGACTTTTATAACCGACACGAATCACAGGGACGCAAACTTGCATTGCTTTGTGAGAATTGCGCAACAATTACCGGAGCAACAAAGCCGAATACTGGCGATGAAGACTTTGTTGGCTAACTAATCAACCGATGCAATGACATCAATCTCGAGCAACAAACCCGGAATAGCTAGCGCAGTAACCTCAACAGTTGTGTCTGCCGGATATGGCTTTGAGAAATACTTCTCGCGGCACTCAATGATTGTTGGGAATTGTGTCATATCGGTCATGTAGATGTTTACCTTAAACACTTTTGACAAA
>JBIKSW010000173.1:0-2929 GCA_044348415.1 Candidatus Nanopelagicales bacterium | reverse complement strand
TGCATGGCATTGCGCAAGGCACTGTTCTCGCTGAGGCGCTGAGTTATCAAAGTCGCTGGTGATGCCAGAGCTGGACGGCTTTTTGTGAGTGCAAGTTGTTGTTCAAGTCGAGTTATTCCAGCTGATACTAAAGTTTTGATTTTTGATCGGGCATTTCGCAGATCCGAAATCTCTTGAAGTACGTCTGGAACAATTTTCCGCGCAGCATCTGTCGGAGTTGAGGCTCGATAATCAGCAACATAATCGATCAATGGCCGGTCTTCCTCGTGTCCGATAGCCGCAACTACGGGGGTGTCTATTCCGGCAACTACTCGGATCAATGACTCATCACTAAACGGCAAGAGATCTTCGAAAGCGCCACCACCGCGCGCAATCACAATTACGTCGATGTCAGAAATCGCATCAAGTTCCGTTAAGGCACCACTGACTTGCTTCACACAGTTAACGCCTTGGACCGCAACTTCCCGGACTTCAAACTGAACGTCTGGCCACCGGCGTTTGGCATTTTCAATAACATCGTGCATGGCATCGCTAGCTTGACCACAAATCAATCCAACTCTTCGCGGCAAGAAAGGTAGTGGTTTTTTACGGTCTTCATTAAACAAACCTTCAGCGGCCAGTAGGTTTCGCAATGCTTCAAGTCGAGCCATCAGCTCGCCGATGCCAACGGCACGCATTTGTAAAACCTTGAACTGCAGTGAGCCACGCTTAGCCCACCAGTCAGCTTTAACTTGAACTAGAACTCGGCTGCCTTGCTCTACCGTGGTCGCTAGCGAATCCATAACCCCGGATGCGACATAGAGCGATAACGAAACATCCCGATCGGTGTCGCGAAGTGACAGGTACGTTAACCCTTTTCTTGGGTTAACTTCGGCCAGTTGGCCTTCGACCCAAATGGTTCCTAGTCGGCCAATATATTCACCAATCATGGTGCTGACCGAATGCACAGCCAGGGGCGACTCTGGATCAAGTCCTGGTTTGGCTGGTTCTGTCTGGTCCATGGATCTATTGTGCCTAATGCCAGAAAGCGTGAGGGGAGGCACGGGCTTACGATAGGAGAGTGAGCGAAACAAAGAAGAAAGTCCTGCTAGCAAAACCTCGTGGATATTGTGCTGGAGTCGATAGAGCCGTAGTCACGGTTGAAAAAGCTTTGGCGGTCCACGGCGCACCAATTTATGTGCGTAAGGAAATAGTTCATAACAAATACGTGGTTACTGAACTTGAAGCCAAGGGCGCAATCTTTGTAAATGAAACTGATGAAGTGCCTGAAGGTGCCACAGTTGTATTTAGTGCTCATGGAGTTTCACCAGCTGTTCACGATGAAGCAGCACAGCGAAACCTAAAGACTATTGACGCAACCTGTCCATTGGTAACAAAGGTTCACTCTGAGGCCCGACGTTTTGCCTCAGATGATTACCAAATTTTGTTTATTGGACATGAAGGTCATGAAGAAGTTGAAGGCACCATGGGTGAAGCGCCTAACAACATGACTTTGGTTGATGGTCCAGCTCATGTTCAGGAAATCGAAATTGACCCATCTAGGCCTGTGGCTTGGTTGTCGCAAACAACGCTTTCGGTTGATGAAACTTTAGAAACTGTGGATTTGTTGCGTGCAAAGTATCCGAACTTAATTGATCCGCCAAGTGATGACATTTGCTATGCCACCCAAAATCGCCAAAAGGCAGTAAAAGAAATTTCTCAAGCTTGCGATGTCATGCTTGTGGTGGGGTCAGCAAACTCTTCGAACACAGTTCGACTCGTTGATGTTGCACTAGAAGCAGGTGCTAACGCTGCATACCGCGTGGACTTCGCTGGCGAGATTGATGAAGCCTGGATCGCAAATGCGCAGACGATTGGACTTACGAGTGGCGCTTCCGTTCCAGAGATTTTGGTTAATAGTGTCTTGGCTTGGTTAGCAGAACGTGGCTATACCGATGTCGAAGAAGTAGAAACTATTGAAGAGCACTTGATTTTTGCTTTGCCGCCAGAACTACGCAGAGACATTAAGGCTGCCGGCCGCGCCTAAAGATCGCAACACTTGCGCTAAGTGCAGTGGCGCCAAGAATCCACCATGCGTGCATTGATAATCCATATGCAATGTGAAGTATCTGTTCGCGCAGGAATGAGCCACCACGCATTGGCGCAAGTTGCCCAGTAGTTAGAAGTGCGATGACCCAAGCAATTGGGGTAACCCAAATCGCAGCTTGATAATCTGCGGTTCGCACCTTGATCGAAGCAACAAGTCCAACGATTACCAGGCCGATATTCGAAACAATTCCAATGCCGCCGGTGAAGATAATGTCTAGCGCCATCACAACCATCATGGCTGCGCTCGACAAAATAATGACGCCTGGATAAGTCCAACCAATTTGGGCAGGAACTGTCTCGAGTGGCTCGATTGTTGTGTTTGCCATGGAATAAACGTATCGGGTCAAGGCCGAGTCCGTCAGAAGGTTGAAATACGGCTACGCTTATGTGCCGTGGCCCTAACTATCGGAATCGTCGGATTACCCAATGTCGGAAAGTCGACACTTTTCAATGCATTGACAAAAAACAATGTGCTTGCGGCAAATTATCCCTTTGCCACAATCGAACCAAATACTGGCGTTGTTGAAGTTCCAGACTCCCGACTACCGGTGCTGGCAAAGATTTTTGACTCTGAACGAATCCTTCCTGCGACCGTCACCTTTGTGGACATTGCAGGAATTGTTCGAGGTGCAAGCGAAGGTGAAGGACTCGGAAATAAGTTCTTGGCTAACATCCGAGAATCTGAAGCAATTTGCCAAGTGATTAGAGCGTTCAAAGATCCTGATGTCGTTCACGTAGATGGTGCGATCTCTCCGAAAGATGATATCGAAACGATCAACACGGAATTGATTTTGGCAGATATGCAGACGCTTGAAAAAGCCATGCCGCGGCTCTTAAAGGA
>JBIKSW010000172.1:0-2930 GCA_044348415.1 Candidatus Nanopelagicales bacterium | reverse complement strand
AACTACGCCAACTTTGTCGAACCAAGTATCAAAGTAGGCACGTTCTTCTGGAAGAAATCCAGCTTTAGTTAAGTTGCCCTTCCAGTTCTTGATATCGAGTTCGCGGTGTCCAACATTAAAGTCACCACAAGCTAAAAATAGCTGGTCAGCTTTCTGCGCGGCTTGAAACTTCTTTGTCATAGCTTCTAGGAAGCGATATTTTTCTTGCTGCACTGGTTTTTCAGCATCGCCCGAATGGACATAAACCGAGCAAATAGTCATTGGGCCTTTTTTGGTTTCAATTTCGGCTTGAACCCAACGGCCGGTTTCGGCAAATTCCTTTGGACCAACACCGGTTTTAACTTTTGACAACTTCTTTGTACTAAGAATTGCCACACCTGCATGACCAAGTCGCGCACTTGAATCGTGAGCCACGTGCAAATCCGAAAGTCCTGCCGCAGCGAGAACTTCATGTAATTGATCTGTAGTGGATCTAACTTCCTGCAGGCAAACTACTTCAGCATTTCCTGAATCAAGTTGACCCTTGATCCAATCAAACCCGCCGCGCTTTAAGGAAGCTCGAACTCCATTTGCATTCGCTGAAATAACGCCGAGCATGAATTAAGCCGACATTGCTTTCTGAAGATTTTCGTTGATTGCAGCTAAGAAATCTTCAGTCGTTAAGTACGCCTGATCTTTGCTAATCAATAGCGCTAGATCTTTTGTCATCTTGCCGCTTTCTACAGTTTCAATGCAGACGCGTTCTAAGGTTTCAGCAAACTTGGTAACTTCTGGAGTGCCATCTAACTTGCCACGATGAGCCAAACCTTGAGTCCAAGCAAAAATCGAAGCAATTGGATTTGTGGAGGTTGGCTTACCTTGCTGATGTTGACGGTAGTGACGAGTCACGGTGCCGTGAGCTGCTTCAGCTTCAACAGTCTTGCCATCTGGAGTCATCAACACCGAGGTCATGAGACCTAGTGAGCCAAATCCTTGAGCGACAGTGTCTGACTGAACATCACCGTCATAGTTCTTGCAAGCCCAGACGTAGCCACCTTCCCACTTAAGTGCGGAAGCAACCATGTCATCAATCAATCGGTGTTCATAAGTTAGTCCAGCAGCATCGAACTCTGCCTTAAATTCCTTTTCAAAAACTTCTTGGAAGATGTCTTTGAACTGACCGTCGTAAGCCTTCAAAATTGTGTTCTTAGTTGAAAGGTAAACCGGGTAATTACGTGACAACCCATAGCGAAGTGAGGCGCGAGCAAATTCTCGGATTGATTCATCCAAGTTGTACATTCCCATTGCAACACCAGAAGCTGGGAAATCAAAGATGTTTAATTCCATCGGCTCGCCGCCATCAGCTGGCGTAAAGGTCATAGTTAATGAACCAGCACCAGGAATCTTTACATCCGTTGCCTTGTACTGATCACCAAAAGCATGACGACCAACAATAATTGGCTTGGTCCAGCCCGGTACCAATCTTGGGATGTTGCTGATGATGATTGGCTCACGGAAAATTACGCCACCAAGAATGTTACGAATCGTTCCATTCGGCGACTTCCACATTTTCTTGAGTCCGAACTCTTCGACTCGGGCTTCGTCTGGAGTAATAGTCGCGCACTTAATTCCGACACCATGCTTCTTGATTGCATTAGCTGCATCGATGGTTACCTGATCATCAGTAGCGTCACGATTTTCCATACCGAGGTCGTAGTACTCGATGTTGACATCAAGGTAAGGCAAAATCAGTTGCTCTTTAATGAATGACCAGATGATTCGAGTCATTTCGTCGCCATCTAAATCGACAACAGTTCCTTGCACCTTAATTTTTGACATGTGATTTTCCTTAATGGATGACGGTTAAGACTTAGAGGCCAGCTACGTCAGCTTGCTTTTCGCGAACTGCTTCCGAGGCTGCCTTCAATTCCGCTAATTCAGAATCAGTCAGTTTTGTTTCAACAACCTTTGTGACTCCGCCCTTGCCAATTTGAGCTTCGACGCCTAGGTAAACACCTTCGATGCCATACTCGCCATCAACCCAAGCGCAAACTGGCATAACAGCGCCGGAATTTTCAATCACTGCTTTTGCCATTCGAGCTGCTGCTGCCGAAGGTGCGTAGTAAGCGGACCCGGTCTTGAGTAGTGCAACAACTTCAGCACCACCATTACGGGTGCGAACTACAAGTTCTTCGATTTTGTCAGCAGGCAATAAATCTGAAAGTGGCTTGCCATCTACTGTGCAACGTGATGGAACTGGAACCATGGTGTCGCCATGCGAGCCAAGCGTAAGAGTCTGTACTGATGCAACTGGAACCTTAAGTTCTTCAGCGACGAAATGTGTAAAGCGTGCTGTGTCCAACATTCCAGCTTGTCCAAGAACACGTTCTTTAGGGAAGCCGCTTGCTAGTTGAGTTAATGCTGTCATTTCATCAAGTGGGTTTGAGACCACAATGATTACTGAATTCGGAGCGTGCTTTGCAATGTTCTCTGCAACACCGCGAACGATCTTGGCATTAGTTTCAATCAAGTCCATACGACTCATGCCTGGCTTACGCGGCAGGCCAGCGGTAATGATTACGACATCAGAGCCGGCAATGGCCTCGTAGCCGCCGCCATCAACAGTTGTGGTCTGACCAACGATCTTGGTTTCAAATCCTTCAATCGATCGTGACTGATTCATATCAAGAGCTAAGCCTTCAGGCTTACCCTCAAGAATGTCGGTTAAGACAACAGTGTCAACGATGTTGTATTCAGCAATACGTTGCGCAGTGGTAGATCCGTAGAAGCCTGCACCTACGACGGTAACTTTGCCAGCCATGAGAAATCCTTAGAGTGAAAGTATCTTGACGTCAAGACACTTAAATCTTAGTCCCCAATTGCATTAGGTGGGTATCTGGATATGGGGTGGCAGGAGTTGCAGGATGTACAGTACAAATCACGGCACTAAA
>JBIKSW010000171.1:0-2946 GCA_044348415.1 Candidatus Nanopelagicales bacterium | reverse complement strand
TCGATCTAGTTCAGTTCGTGGGGCTTCCAAGAACGGAAGTCCACGATCATTGGCCAGCTGCAAGATTTCTTTAACGCGATCATCGGCGTCCATGAACTGTTGCATGTAAAGCGCATTCGCAGGAATGTTCGCACGCAGTGCTTCCAGAACTGAGTTACGTCCGGCTACCCATTCGATACCGTCACGATCACGCGGACGGCTTACTCGAGTTGAGCCACGCTTTTCGGCAGCTCTTTCAGCCGCGCGGGCGCGCTTTGCCGCTGGGTGCTTATCGCGCTCGGTTGCCTTTGGTGTTGGGCCACGGCCTTCAAGTTTTTGCTTACCGCGACCACCGGAGCCAGCGGTCGCACCTTTTTTGGAGGTGCGAATCGCACCCTTGCGCTTGGAATTGCCAGCCATTACCTCTCCAGATTCCAGCGCACACCATCAGATGTGTCTTCTAAGGCGATGCCGGCATTCCGCAAGGAATCGCGGATGGCATCTGCAGCTTCAAAGTTTTTGTTTTCCTTAGCTGCGTTACGAACTGCTATTGATTGTTGCACAAAGTAATCAAGTGCTGATTCAAGTTGTTGTGCGTTCTTGCTGTCGTCAGCCCAAGTTGGTGAAAGTGGATCAACACCCAAAACATCAAGCATTTGGCGAACTGAGGTCAGGCAACCAATTAGTGATGCAGCGTCCGCTTTTTTAGCAAGCAAAGTATTACCTTCACCAACAACTTCATGCAGTACAGCAAGTGCTGCCGGAACGTTTAAGTCTTCATTCATTGCGGTTGCAAAATCTGAGTTGATTGCTGAGGCACTTAACTCAACATTGCCAACAATCGCCGCTGCTCGTTCCACAAAGTTTTCGATGCGTTGGTACGCAACCGCAGATTCTTGTAATGCGCTATCGGAAAATTCCAAGTTGCTACGGTAATGCGCACTCGCTAAATACCAACGAAGTTCAATTGGACGTACTCGCTTTGCGACTTCAGTAACCACCAATGAGTTACCAAGTGACTTCGACATTTTTTCGCCAGCAGTTGTTACCCAAGCATTGTGTAACCAAAAGTTTGCAAAGTCTTGTCCGGCTGCTTTGGATTGCGCCACTTCATTTTCATGATGTGGGAAAACTAAATCCAATCCACCACCATGAATATCAAATGCATCACCTAAGTAAGCCTGTGCCATCGCAGAACATTCAATATGCCAGCCTGGTCGACCGTTACCCCAAGGTGTTGGCCACGATGGTTCGCCTGGCTTTACAGACTTCCAAAGTGCAAAGTCGCGGGAATCTTTCTTGCGAGACTCACCTTCAGAATCCCCTGCCGGCAAAAGGTCATCGATTTTTTGTCCGGAAAGTTTTCCGTAGTCTGCAAACGAGCGAACATCAAAATAAACATCGCCGTCAGCAGCATACGCATGCCCACGTTCAATCAAAGTTTGCATTAACTCAATCATCTGGGTGATGTGGCCGGTTGCGCGTGGCTCAACTGTTGGCGGGGTGCAACCAAGAATTTCATAAGCCTTTTGGAATTCTCGTTCGTAATGCGCAGCAACTGCCCACCAAGGACGATTTTCAACTGACTCTTTAGCCAAAATCTTGTCATCGATATCAGTCACGTTGCGCACCAAAGTCACTTCGTAACCTGAGGCACGAAACCAGCGCGCCAAAACATCGAAAGCTACGCCCGATCGAATGTGTCCAACGTGCGGCGCTGATTGCACAGTTGCGCCACAGACATACATAGAGACTTTGCCGTCAACCAACGGGGTAAATTCTCGGACTGCTCGAGTCGCAGTGTCATAAAGGCGCACGGTTCAAGGTTACCGATCTTGCGGGGCTTCTAATAATGCTGAAGCGATGGCTGCCACACCTTCGCCACGACCGGTTAGGCCAAGACCATCTGTTGTAGTGCCTGCTACTGAAACCGGCGCACCACCCAATGCCTGGGACATTGCAGCCTGAGCTTCATCGCGACGGGACCCAATCTTGGGCGAGTTGGCTACTATCTGAACACTTACGTTCACGATTTTCCAGCCAGCGCTTGTTATCAATCTTTGAACTTCGGCTAACAGCTCAGCGCCCGATGCACCTGCCCACTTTGGATCTGAAGTTCCAAAAACGGAACCTAGGTCGCCCATGCCAGCAGCGGACAAGATGGCATCGCAAGCAGCATGAGCTGCTACGTCACCATCGGAATGTCCTTCACAACCTGCAGCTTCATCTGGCCAATTCAAGCAGGCCATAAACATTGGGCGTCCACTTACTATTGGGTGCACATCAACGCCAGTACCAATTCGCAAATTACTCACTTGTTGCCTCCAGCAAACTCAATGCATGTTGCACATCAGCCATCGTTGTAATTTTTAGTGAACGTTCATCCCCAGCAACCGTTACAACTGGAATTCCAAGGGCGTCCATTAATCCCGCATCGTCTGTTGCAACCACTTCAGGATTTCGGTAAGCCAAATCTAAAGTTGTGCGATCAAAACCCTGTGGTGTTTGCACTCGGCGCAATTGATTGCGATCAACCGTTTCAATTGCAATTCCGTTATTGTTCACGCGCTTGATTGTGTCAACGAGTGGCAGAACTGGGATCGCAGCTTTTGCACCGCCTCGAATTGCGGCAACAACATTTTGAGTCACTTCGATTGGAACAAGTGGTCGCGCTGCATCATGAACTAACACAATCGAAACATCTTCCGGAACCATGCGAAGCGCATTTGCTACTGACTCTTGACGATGTTCGCCACCAGCAACGATGTGGATCTCCGCATCAACTTGCGCAACCTGTGCGCTTGCTTCATCTAATCCATCAACTGGCGCCGCAATAATCAATATGTCTGCGACAGTACTCATCGCTAATGCGCTACGAGTTAACAAAGATAGGCCGCCTAATTCCAAAAATGCTTTAGGAATATCCGCACCTAAGCGAACACCTGATCCGGCGGCGGGAATAATTGC
>JBIKSW010000170.1:0-2957 GCA_044348415.1 Candidatus Nanopelagicales bacterium | reverse complement strand
GTCGAAGTAGCGCAAGCACACCTGGATCGCATCGCTGCAGTTGATGGCGATGTACATGCGTTCTTGCACGTTGATACTGAAGGCGCGCTAGCAAGTGCTGCAGCAGTAGATGCCAAGGTTAAAGCCGGCGAGAAACTTTCAGTTCTAGCAGGTGTCCCACTTGGCTTAAAAGACATCTTGGCAACTAATGGACTTCCTACAACTTGTGGTTCAAGAGTGCTTGATGGTTGGATTCCGCCATACGACGCAACTGTTGTCACTAAGTTACGTGAAGCCGGCGTAGTCATTCTTGGCAAAACAAACATGGATGAATTCGCGATGGGTTCATCAACAGAACACTCAGCTTTTGGTCCAACTCATAACCCTTGGGACTTGGAACGAATTCCAGGTGGCTCCGGCGGCGGCTCTTCAGCCTGCGTAGCTTCATTTGAAGCACCGCTTGCTATCGGTACTGACACTGGTGGTTCAATTCGTCAGCCAGCAGCGGTTACGGGATCTGTTGGTGTTAAGCCAACTTATGGTGGCGTAAGTCGCTACGGAATTGTTGCCTTGGCCTCATCACTTGATCAGGCTGGACCTTGCGCTCGAAATGTTTTGGACACGGCGCTATTACATAGCGTTATTGCCGGACACGATCCAATGGATTCAACTTCAATCAACGCTCCAGTCCCAGATGTGATTGCCGCAGCAAAGCGCGCAGACATTAAGGGCATGAAAGTTGGCATTGTTAAGGAACTTGGTGGCGAAGGTTACCAAGCAGGAGTGCGCACCCGGTTTGAAGAGAGTGTGGCTTTGATCGAAAGTTTGGGAGCGGAAGTTGTTGAAGTTTCTTGCCCAAGTTTCCCAGCCGCTCTTGCTGCTTACTACTTGATCTTGCCTAGCGAAGCTTCAAGTAACTTGGCTAAGTTCGATGGAATTCGATTCGGAAACCGTGTTGGCGATGATGGCACAAAGTCGGTTGAGCAGGTTATGAGTGAAACTCGCGCTGCTGGATTTGGTTCGGAAGTTATCCGCCGAATCATTTTGGGAACCTATGCACTATCGGCTGGTTATTACGACGCGTACTACGGTCAGGCGCAAAAGGTTCGTACCTTGATTAAGCAAGATTTCGATGCTGCGTTTGCCAAAGTGGATGTATTGATTTCACCAACAGCGCCAACTACTGCCTTCAAGATCGGTGAGAAGCTAGATGATCCGTTAGCGATGTACTTAAACGACGTTGCAACGATTCCGGTAAACATGGCTGGCTTGCCAGGTATGTCACTACCAATCGGTCTGGCTCCGGAAGATAACTTGCCAGTTGGATTACAGATCATTGCTCCTGCTATGGCTGACGATCGCCTCTATAACGTTGGCGCTGCAATTGAACGTGAATTGCTTGCCAAGTGGGGTGGCCCAATCCTGGGTCTGGCTCCAGAGTTGGCAGGTGCGTAATGGCTGAAGCAACAATGAATTACGACGAGGCTATCTCCAAGTTTGATCCAGTCTTGGGTCTAGAAGTTCACGTTGAACTTGGCACGAATACCAAAATGTTCTGTGGCTGTTCAACTGTTTTCGGCGCTCCACCAAACACTCATGTTTGCCCAGTTTGCCTTGGCTTACCTGGCGCATTGCCAACACTAAACAAAATTGGTGTTGAGTCAGCGATTCGTATTGGTCTAGCACTTAACTGCGAAATTGCAGAGTGGTGTCGATTCGCTCGCAAAAACTACTTTTATCCAGACATGCCAAAGAACTTTCAAACTTCGCAATATGACGAACCGATTGCTTTTGAAGGTTACTTAGACGTAGAGATCGAAACTGATGAAGGTCGCAAGACTTTCCGAGTTCCAATTGAGCGCGCTCACATGGAAGAAGACACTGGCAAGAACTCGCACGTCGGCGGCGCAACTGGTCGCATCCATGGTGCGGACTACTCACTAGTTGATTACAACCGTGCTGGAATTCCGCTAATTGAAATTGTGACTAAGCCAATTACTGGAACTGGAAAATATGCGCCAGAAGTTGCCAAGGCTTACGTAGCCGCGCTTCGCGATATTCTTCGTGGGCTTGGAGTTTCAGATGTAAAGATGGAACAAGGCTCACTTCGCTGTGACGTTAACCTTTCACTTCGCGAAACTCCAGAATCAAAACTTGGTACTCGTTCTGAAACTAAGAATGTGAACTCACTTCGATCAGTCGAGCGCGCAGTCCGTTATGAGGTAACGCGTCATGCTGCCAGACTTGCTGCCGGCGACTCTGTTGTCCAAGAAACTCGTCACTGGCATGAAGACACTGGCATTTCAACATCTGGTCGGGCAAAGTCAGATGCTGAAGATTACCGATACTTCCCAGAGCCTGACTTGCTTCCAATTGCGCCATCTCGCGAATGGGTTGAAGAACTTCGTGCCTCGCTTCCAGAAAATCCTGCCGTTCGCCGAGCTCGCTTGGTTGCAGACTGGGGCCTAAGCGAAATCGACATGAATACTGTCGTTAACTCCGGCGCCCTAGACCTAATTGTTGAAGCCGTTGATGCTGGAGTTGAACCTGCAGCTGCTCGCAAGTGGTGGACTGGCGAACTATCTAGAATTGCAAACGATCGTGGAATTGAACTGGAAGAGCTTCCAGTAACACCCGCACATCTAAAGCGTCTTGAAGAATTGATTTCCGCTGGATCATTAAATGACAAGTTGGCACGCCAGGCACTCGAAGGTGTAATTGCTGGCGAAGGCGACATTGACGCCATCGTCGCAGCGCGTGGTTTAGCAGTTGTCTCTGATGACGGTCCATTGCTGGCAGCAATTGATGAAGCATTAGCTGCAGATCCAGCAGTCGCTGAAACCATTAAGTCAGGCAAACTTGCAGCAGCTGGTTCAGTAGTTGGCGCTGTTATGAAGGCAACACGGGGCCAAGCTGATGCAGCTCGCGTCCGCGAATTGCTATTCGAAAAACTTGGCGTTTCTGAGTAAGCACTAGAC
>JBIKSW010000169.1:0-2964 GCA_044348415.1 Candidatus Nanopelagicales bacterium | reverse complement strand
CAATGCCAATCTTTACGCTCCAACCATGATGGTTGCCGAACGTGCAGCTGACTTAATTCAGGAAAAGCCAACTTTGGCTCCTGAATATGTTGAATGGCATAAGCGAACCGTTTAAGGAATTGACCCCAGTCGTTATCTCATACTTATGGGGTAACAGCTGGGGTTCTTTCTTTGGTATTGATGATTACTAATCCAACAAGGATTAACGCAGAACCAATTATCTGCCAAATGTTTATGGCCTCACCCAGCACAATGATTCCGAGCATGATGGCGACAAAAAGAATTACGTAGGTAGTGTCACTTGCCACGCCAGCACCTGATTGCTTGATCAAAGTTTGAATCATGATGTAAGTGATACCAGTTCCAACCACACCTAGTATCAACATTGAAATCAACGAAATAGTTGAAGCATCAGTTGTGAAGGTTACAAACCACGGCAAAATTAGAGCGAAATGTATTGATGCGCAGAGCATCTGCCCGGCGGCGATTGATGTTGGTGTGTTTTTCACATTGGCAAAGTTCCGCCTGGCATACACAAGTCCTGCTGCATAGCTAGTGGTTCCGACCATGATTGCTCCGGTACCTATTGCATCAAATTCACCAAGTCCAGTCCAGGGATGGGCAATGAAAATGGCTCCTAAGAAACCCATACTCAAACCGGTTACTCGACGCCAAGTTGGATTTTCTTCAGGAATGAATACCAGCACAAAACCAAGTGTCACCAACGGAACTAGTGCGTTCCAGATACTTACTTGAACAGTAGTGATTCGACTTACCGCAGTTGCCATACCAACGAAGGAAACGGTGTTGAACAGTAAGGCCGCAATGTTCAGCTTGATCCAAATTTCTTTACCGCGCGGATAATGATCCTTCGTTACCAGCAGGACAATCGCTAACGTCGCTGCAGCTAAAACAGTGCGACCCCATGCAACTTCAAGAGCAGAAAATGACTCTAAGGCAAAGTGCGCCCACATGTAGTTGCCGCCGAAAAGTACTGAGACTGTTATGAAGAGCGCAGTATGTGACTTGGTCGGAGTTGTCATCGATTATCTAGCGCTAGCGAAGCAAGAGCTGCGTTAACTATCGCACCAGATGAAAGATCGTTAATGTTGTAAAGATCTTTAACAGTTCCTGACTGACCGAAGGAATCGACACCAAGCGAAACACAAGGAACACCAATCGCCGATCCCATCCATGCCATGGCATGGCTCGATGCATCCTGGATCGTCACAATCGGAGCGCGGTCTCCAAGTACTGACCAAAGTGGCCCCGGCAAACTTGGGGCAGATGCAGTGCGAACTGCCTGGCGAAGGGTTCGTTGCCAGGCACCGTACCAACGATCAGCACTTGTTACATCAATAACGTGGGCAGCGACTCCCTCACTACATAGTTCTTGGGCTGCTGCCAAAACTTCCGGCATAACTGCACCAGATGCGACCAAGTGAACCATTGGTACTCGCTCACTATCGTCACCTCCACGCAATTCTGGGAATTGTTCAAAGGCATCAAATAATCGGTAGCCACCACTTAGAACTTGGCGCTTCAAAACGGCATCGCCAATTCGCTTCCGGGCAGCCTCAAATGGTGCTTGATCAAGTGGCCTGGTTGTTAGTCGGAAATAGAAAGCCCCATCGTCATAAGGCGCGGCGGTCTTTAGTTCAGATGGTCCAGCTGCAACGCGAGTGATTGCATCGGCCAGCATCCAGCTCAATGCCGTTCCATAAGTAGGTTCAATGAAGGTAACGCCTGGCAATTCCATGCCAATTGAAGCGGTAATTGTTGACTGGTGTGCACCACCTTCTGGCGCCAAAGTAACGCCACTCGGAGTGCCTGCGATGATGAATCGCGCCGCTGAATAAGTTCCATAGATAAATGCGTCTAGACCTCGGCAAACGAATGGATCATAAACCGTACCGATTGGAATCAAAGGTTGATCTGACAAGTCCCATGACAGGCCAAGCTGGCCTAGCAATAGGAATAAGTTCATTTCACTAATGCCAAGTTCAATGTGTTGACCAGTTGGACCTTCCGCCCACTTCAACATTGGATCTTCATTCCAAGCTCGGCGTTCATCTGGTGAGTAAATGCCATTGCGATTAATGAAGCCAGCCAAGTTAGTCGAGGTAGCAACATCGGGTGCGGTTGTCACCATGTATTTATTAATTTCTTCGATTCTGGAAAGGTCCACTAATACTCGACCAAAAGCCTCTTGCGTACTTAATGGCTTAGTTCCAGTTGCAACTTCTGGAGCCGGAATGTTTAGTTCGATGCCCTTTGAAGTTGGTGTGCGATGCAAATCATGTCTGCGCTGTGCTGACAGAACACCCGCTGGACTTTGTGGTTCGAAATCTGACCATTCATTTTCTTTGGTAAGTCCAAGTTCGCTACGGAAGTTATCGATCTGGTCACCACTTAGCAATGCCGAGTGATTTCTTGGGTTACCTGCCATTGGCAGTCCCCAGCCCTTGATTGTGTACGCAAACACCACACTTGGTCGATCGGTAACGCTGTCACAAACTGCAAACGCATCACGAAGGCTGTCTAGGTTATGTCCACCAAGGTCTGTTACTAATTCGTAAAGTTCTTCATCATTTAGCTCTGCAACAGAAAGTCCAACTTCAGCAGGTGCTCCCTCTAAGAATCGAGTGCGAAGTTCTTGACCCCTAAATCCAAACAGCGATTGGTATTGCTCATTGGCCATGGCATCAATCCAAGCTTCAAGCTCTTTGCCATAAGGTTGCGCAAACTTTGCTTGCAATTTCTTTCCATACTTAACTTCAATTACATGCCAGCCAGCTGCTTCAAACTGAGCACGCCACTGCATGATTCGAATGCCAGGGATAACGCGATCAAGTGACTGTCGATTAAAGTCAACAACCCACATCACATTGCCCAGCTCAGTAGTGGCTGGGTCAGCTACGGCTTCCCAAACGTTGCCTTCATCAAGTTCAGCATCACCAATCA
>JBIKSW010000168.1:0-2968 GCA_044348415.1 Candidatus Nanopelagicales bacterium | reverse complement strand
TTGGCGGCTTGTTTCTCGTTGGTACTCAGTTAATGGGCATCGACCCAAATCCAGTGGCTGACGAAGCTGTTGTTGAAACGAGTGCTCCAGCTGCAACAACTAATCCAGTTCCAGCACCAAGTGGTGAAGCATCGGTGGATCCAAACCTTGATGTGAATGGTCGCCTGCCAGTCATTGTTTTGAACGGAACAGAGACTGCAGGGCTGGCAAAGTCCATGAGCGATGACTTACATGACGCTGATTGGGTTATTGAAGAAACGGGTAACTGGGAAGGTCAACCACTTCTTGAAACCACAATTTTTTATCCAGCTGATGGCTTTAGTTCTGCCGAAGAGCTAGCCACTCAAACTGGTGGAACTCCAGTAGAGGCAACGCCTGACATGAGTCAGACCGCTCTTACTTTGGTAATTATTCAATAACAACAAGCCTTGTATCAGCAGTTGATACGTGGGATTGCTTTTTCTCGCCACCCTGATAAAGTTTTGGCACGGAAGCCGATGGCTTTCAAAAATTAAATACACCTCATCCAGAGGGGCAGAGGGAACGGCCCGTTGAAGCCCCGGCAACCACCGCAGAACCGTTAAGGCCTTGCGACCCGGTGCCAATTCCGACTAAAGACAGTTCGCTGTTTTTGGTGCAGATGACGAAAGGCTTCCAGCTCAATGTCTGTAACACTCGAAAGAATCGATACTGCGCCATTTGGTGCAGCAACCCATCTTGTC
This sequence comes from Candidatus Nanopelagicales bacterium, assembly GCA_044348415.1. Lineage (GTDB taxonomy): Bacteria > Actinomycetota > Actinomycetes > S36-B12 > UBA5976 > UBA5976. The sequence goes on along the minus strand of JBIKSW010000168.1, from coordinate 2,246 downwards.
TGTCGCGCTTGCGGCGCTCATGCAAAACTTGGCGCGGACTATTCCTGTTGGGAATGTTTTGGCCCACTTGAAGTTGCATATGATTTCGGAACAGTAACCAGAGAACAGATCCAATCGGGTCCGTTCTCTTTGTGGCGCTATGCGCCACTTTTGCCAGTTCCGGCAAACATTGCGCAGTCTCGCAATTTAGCTCCGGGTATGACTCGCTTACATCGCGCGGATAACTTGGCAAAGGCGCTAGGCATCACAGGAACACTTTGGGTCAAGGATGACAGCGGCAATCCAACTCACTCATTCAAGGATCGAGTTGTTGCAGTCGCGCAAAGTGCGGGCATCCAACTTGGCTTTAATACTTTGGCCTGTGCATCAACAGGGAACCTTGCGCATGCCGTGGCAGCGGCTGCAGCTCGAGCCGGACAAAAGTCAGTTGTATTGGTTCCTTCAAATTTGGAACAGCACAAGATCCAGGCAACCGCTGCTTATAACGGTCACGTCATTGGCATCGAAGGAAACTACGACGATGTTAATCGTCTGTGCGGCGAACTAATTGGTGAAGAAGTTTCTTCCAACTGGGGATTTGTGAATGTAAACCTTCGCCCGTACTACGCCGAGGGTTCCAAAACTGTTGGTTATGAAATTGCCGAACAACTTGGTTGGAGACTTCCAGATCAGGTTGTGATTCCAGTTGCCTCTGGCGCATTGCTAACAAAGGTCGATAAGGGTTGGCGTGAGTTCGTAGAACTTGGTTTAGTTGAAAGCAAGCCGTGGCGAGTATTTGGCGCACAGGCAACGGGTTGCAATCCAGTATCAACCGCTTGGGCCGAAGGCAATGAAGTCGTTCGTCCGGTTAAGCCAGACACCATAGCTAAGTCACTTGCAATTGGAAACCCAGCTGATGGACCGTATGCATTAGATGCAGTGCGCAGAACTAATGGCGCAATTGGCGATGTCACCGATGCTGAAGTTGTTGAAGGCATTCGCTTACTTGCTGAGTGTGAAGGAATCTTTGGCGAGACCTCAGGCGGAGTCACAGTTGCGGTAACTCGCAAACTTCTTGCGCAAGGCCTGCTTGACCCAACAGCTGAAACAGTGATTGTTAACACTGGTGAAGGCTTAAAAACTCTTGATGCTGTGGCAACCGGAAATGGTTTCTCAGCAACAATTTCTCCAAATGTCGAATCCGTTGCAAAAGTTATTGAAGGTGCCTGATGAGCGTTACAGTCCGAATCCCAACAATCCTGCGGGCATATGTATCTGACCAATCAACCGTGGAAGTAGATCCAGCTCCAGCGACTTTGCAAGGCGTACTAGACGCTCTTGAGGCAATGGCACCTGGCATTTTGCAGCGAGTGATTTCTGACACTGGTGAGTTACGACGCTTCGTGAATGTTTATGTAAACGACGATGACGTTCGCTTCCTTGATGGGCTCAATACCCCGACTGCTGCAGGAGTAACAGTTTCGATTGTTCCGGCAGTTGCTGGCGGATAAAAGCTCTATAAACCGTCTCTAAAGTTAGGCAAAAACCGATAGTTATCGGCGTTTTTGAACAAAGTGGCGAATACCTTGTGCTTATGTGCCGTAGAGTTAATTTTGGTCGAAGGCAAGCTTTTCGTTAGAGAGTAAGACTCGAAGACAAAGATTCGCGAGCACGATGCGAACTCTCACCTTGGTGGGCAGGGAGCAAGACCCGAAGCGGCAAACGTCGCTTCGACCCATTAAGAAAAGAGATGCCATGTTAGGCACAGTCAAGTGGTTCAACCAGGAAAAGGGCTATGGCTTCGTAGAAGTTGATGGCACTGATCGCGATGTATTCCTTCATTACTCAGCTATTGAGGTTGATGGATTCAAGACCCTGGAACAGGATCAGCGAGTTGAGTTCGAAATCGGCGAAGGCCCAAAGGGTCCTCAGGCAGAGCACGTACGCCCGGTTTAAGACCAACACCTTATACAAAAGGACTCGAGATTTTCTCGGGTCCTTTTGTTATGTCCAGGTCAACCCATCCATGAATGAACAATCGAAATAGGCTAGGGGCATGTCAGATCGCGATGAATTACGCCAGCAGATAATCGATAAAGCAGTAGTGCACGGAAAGGTAATTCTTTCTAGTGGCAAGGAAGCCGACTACTACGTTGACTTACGTCGCGTAACGCTTGATTCCGAAGCTGCGCCAATCATTGGTCGCGTGATGTTAGAGCTGACTAAAGATTTAGATTTTGACGCTGTCGGTGGATTAACACTGGGCG
>JBIKSW010000167.1:0-2971 GCA_044348415.1 Candidatus Nanopelagicales bacterium | reverse complement strand
GTCGCCTGTATGCAATCAACCCAGAAGCTGGATTCTTTGGCGTAGCACCAGGAACTGGCATGAAGACCAATGCCAATGCGATTCGCTCACTGTACGCAAACTCATTATTCACAAACGTTGCACTTACTGATGATGGTGACATCTGGTGGGAAGGTCTGACCGAAGAGCCGCCAGCACACTTAATTGACTGGAAGGGTAATGACTGGACGCCTGAGTCTGAAGAAGTTTCTAGTCATGCAAACTCACGCTTTACTGCGCCAGCGGAACAGTGCCCATCGATTTCCGATGAATGGGATAACCCAGCAGGCGTTCCAATCTCAGCAATTCTTTTCGGTGGTCGTCGCGCTACTAACGTTCCACTAGTTGCCCAGGCTCGTAGTTGGAATCATGGCGTATTCATGGGAGCCACTATCTCCTCTGAGATGACAGCAGCTGCAGTTGGTGGGCTTGGTCAGCTTCGACGCGATCCATTCGCAATGCTGCCGTTCTGTGGCTACAACATGGCGGACTATTGGGGCCACTGGGTAAACATGGGTCGGACTTTTGCAAACGTGCCAAAGCTGTTCCAGGTCAACTGGTTCCGCAAGAACGAAGCCGGCGATTTCATTTGGCCAGGCTTTGGCGAGAACTCACGTGTCTTGGCTTGGGTTGTTGATCGCCTAGAGAATGAAGCTGAAGGCATCGACTCACCAGTTGGTGTGTTGCCGATTCGTGAAGACTTGCCTTTAGCAGGCCTTGATATCACCAAAGATGATCTTGACGCACTATTTGATGTCGACAAGGGCAGCTGGCTAGCAGAATGCGATTTAACTGAGGAATACTTCAGCCAGTTTGATGGTCGAGTTCCAGCCGAACTTCAGGCCGAGTTGGCAGACCTCAAAGCACGCCTGAATTCATTGCCTGCCTAAGTTCTGCAGCCCAAGGATTAAAGACCCTTGCGTTTGTTAGGGTAGTTGTTATGGCTGATGAAATTCGCACTGAAGGTGGCTTAATCGTCGACGAGCGCGTCGAGGAACAAGTCGAGCCGGGGGATCATGAGCGCTTCGCGCATTATGTTCAAAAAGAAAAAATCGTCGAGAGTGCAGTCATGGGCGCACCGGTTGTTGCATTATGCGGCAAAGTTTGGATTCCAAATCGCGATCCAGGTAAATTTCCAGTTTGCCCACAATGCAAAGCAATTTTTGAAGGCTTGCCTCCTGGTGGAGATAACAGCGACAATTCCGAATGACACTTTCGCCTTGGGCTCCTGAATATCGGCGACTAAGCATTGGCATTGTTGCCCTCGTTAGCGTATTTGGATTTGAAGGAATTGCGATCGGCGCAGTAATGCCGGTAGCCGCCGCCGACTTAAATGCAATTAGCAATTATGCAGTTGCATTCACCAGCTTCACTATGGCGTCATTGCTTGGCATGACATTTGCTGGGTTGTGGGCCAACAAAATTGGGTTAGCTCGAGTAGTTATTTTTGCAGTTGCTGCCCTGGCATTTGGATCTATGGTTGCTGGCTTTGCACCAAACCTTGCAGTTCTTACCCTAGGTCGATCAATCCAAGGCTTTGCTATGGGAATTGATTTAGTGACGATGTACGTCGTAATTGGACGAATGTATCCAGAAGCCCTTCGTGCCAAAGCACTGGGCATGTTGGCCGCAGCTTGGGTAGTGCCAGGATTAATTGGGCCAGGCCTTGCGGGCTTGTTGGTAGAAATCTCATCTTGGCGGATGACTTTTTGGATCGTTCCACTGCTGTTAATCGGTCCAATCATGCTTTTGATTCCAGAACTACGAAAACTCCCATTCGTTCCTTCGCCCGTAAGAACTGATGCCCGAATTCAAATTACTTCTGTTCTTATCGCAATCGTTGCGCTCTCGGCTTTTCAGGCCGGGGCATCGCACGTTGGTCGCTGGAATACATTTATTGTCATCGCCATCTTTGTCGGCTCACTCGCTGTCGCTGCTTGGTCCACTAAGGCATTGATGCCAGCAGGCTTTCTGCGAATGGCACCGGGCATTCCAGCCATCATCGGAATGCGAGGAGTGGTAGCAGGATCCTTCTTTGCGGCTGAAATCTATGTGCCCCTAGCACTCCAAGAGATTCGTGGAACATCAGTTGCACTCTCGGGCGGCGTACTAACGGCTGCAACAATTACCTGGTTCGCTGGATCCTGGCTGCAAGGAAGTCACAAGCTTAAATACTCCAGACAACAAGTTTTATTCGTTGGTGTCGTGCTTACTGCGCTAGGTATTGCGCTAACTCCTGTTGCAGTTTTCATTCCAACGAGCATCTTTGTCTCGGCAATATTTGCGAGCGTGGTTTGGGGTATTGCTGCCTTTGGTATGGGAATGGTTTTTCCGACGCTTGGTGTCTTGATGCTGGATCAGTCGCCAGATGAAGAACACGCAAGACATAGCGCCTCACTTCAAATGTCAGATTCATTTGGCGTAGTTATCGCTACAGCGATAGCCGGATCGGTTTTGGCGCTTGCAAGTGTTCGGCAGGGGATTGACAGTGCAAACTTTGTCACTATTTGGATTTTCTGTGTCGTTTTAGGCCTGAGCGCCTTGCTGTTCATCCCTCAAATCCAACGGAAAGCGACAATTCGCCCATAAAATCTAGGTGAAGACCTAACCTACGGGAGAACAAATGACAGTAAATACCTCGTCCCCACAAGATGCCTTGATGGCATTTGGCAAGAAGTGGTGGCTTCTACTAATTCTCGGCATCCTTTCCATGGTCGTTGGCGTAATGGCGCTAAACAACCCAGTTTCAGCAACTGCAACACTTGTATTGCTGTTTGGAATCTGGCTGCTTTTCAGCGGTATTGGAACAATCGTCCGTGCCCTAGCTGACGACACTGAAGGATCCGGCAAAGTCCTGATGATCATCAGCGGTTCGCTGTCCATCATCTTGGCCGTTATCTTCTTCAACGGTGGCATTGTTAAAGATGCGCAGCTAGCCGCAATCTTTATGGGT
>JBIKSW010000008.1:0-10544 GCA_044348415.1 Candidatus Nanopelagicales bacterium | reverse complement strand
GCTCCAGGCTGATGCAACGTCCGGCCGAACCGACATATTTCCACCAGCCCTGTGCGATTCCAGCCTCAACTGAAACTCGAGCTGTTACATTGTGTGGCAGAACTGATTCCCGATACTCGGCATCTTGTGCATCGAACCATTCCAAACATGGTGCAGAAACCACTCGAGTTGAAACTCCACTAGATTCCAAAGTCTGTTGCGCAGACAGTGCAATCGAGACCTCAGATCCAGATGCAATCAAGATTACTTCGGGGGAGTCAGAGCTCTCGGAGATCACATAGGCTCCGCGTCGAACTAAGGACACATCAGTTGTCGCAGACGAATCTATGACTGGCAAATTCTGACGAGATAGACACAAGCCTGAAGGCTTGTTGGATTCCATAACGATGCGCCATGCGGTTGCGGTTTCATTAGCATCAGCTGGCCTAATGACGTTCAAATTTGGAATGGCGCGCAGTGCCCACAAGTGCTCAACAGGTTGATGAGTTGGTCCATCTTCGCCCAAACCGATTGAATCGTGGGTCCATACGTAAGTGGCAGGCAGATCCATCAAGGCCGACAATCTAACCGCACCACGCATGAAGTCACTGAAGACTAGGAAGGTGCCAGCGAAAGGTCGTGTTAAACCACCGAGCGCCATGCCATTCATAGCGCATGCCATAGCAAACTCTCGAATTCCATAGTGGATGATTCGTCCGCCAACAGCGGCGCCAGTCATCTGGCTTGAGCTAGGCAAGAACGATCCACCATGCTCGATGTTTGTTAAGTTGCTTTCACCAAGATCTGCAGAGCCACCCCACAATTCGGGCAAAGACTTAGCCATTGCATTAATGGTGTCGCCGGATGCCTTGCGAGTTGCCACCGAAGTTCCAGGCTCAAACTTTGGAAGCACTTCATGCCAGTTAGCCGGCAATTCCCGGGCGACTAGACGAGAAAATAACTTCGCTGAATCAGGATTCTGGTTAGCCCAGTCTGTGAATGCAGCATTCCACTGGGCATGACTCTCGCTACCTCTAGAAGCGACCTGTCTGGTGTGAGCAAGTACTTCATCTGAAATATCAAAGGTCTTATTTGGGTCTAGACCAAGCAACTCTTTTGTTGCGGCTACTTCAGCATCGCCAAGCGCTGCGCCGTGAATCTTTCCAGTGTTCTTTAAGTTTGGAGCTGGCCAGCCAATGATGTTTCTCACTCGAATCAAAGTTGGCTTTTCACTTTGAGCAACTGCGTTAGCGATAGCAAGATCCAAGGACACAACATCAATCTCGCCATTTGCCAGCATCTCAACATGGCTGACATTCCAGCCATACGAGGAGTAACGAGCCAGCACATCTTCACTAAATGAGACAGCCGTGTCACCTTCAATACTGATGTGATTATCGTCATAGAGGACCACTAAGTTACTGAGCTCTTGGTGTCCAGCTAGCGATGAAGCTTCCGATGTGACGCCTTCTTGTAAACAACCATCGCCTGCAATTACCCAGATTTTGTGATCAAAAAGACTTTGTCCTTGCGGAGCATTTGGATCCAGTAGATTGCGAACGAACCGAGCATCCATGGCCATACCAACTGCTGTTGCCAGCCCGGTTCCAAGTGGACCAGTGGTTGCCTCAACACCGGCTGTGTGGCCGTACTCGGGATGACCTGGAGTCTTGCTATCCCAAGTTCTAAAGGACTTTAAATCATCTAATTCGAGACCATAGCCACTTAAGAAAAGTTGAGTGTAGAGCGTGATGCTGCTGTGGCCATTGGATAGCACGAAGCGATCTCGACCCTGCCAGGTTGCATCAGTTGGATCATGCTTCATCCACTTCTGGAAAAGTAGATACGCCATAGGCGCCAGACTCATTGCAGTACCGGGGTGGCCGTTACCAACTTTTTGCACGCTATCCATTGCCAAGGCTCGGGCGGCCGTGACTGCTTTATCGTCTAAGTCTGTCCAGATGAATTTGCTCACGTCCCAAGGTTATCTAGTGGGCGTTCGCGACTTGCGTTAGGCGCAGGTAGGCTCATTATGTGTCATCGCAGCTAAACGATCTGAGTCCCTCGAACTCAGATGTTGCTGAATGGATCACACCGACTTGGCGGGCATATTTAGCGCTAACCAAGCCAAGAATCATTGAGTTACTGCTGGTAACCACGATCCCAACCATGTTTTTAGCCGCTGGCGGATTTCCGAACTGGGCCTTAGTTAGCTGGACACTGTTGGGCGGAACGTTAGCTGCAGGTGGCGCAAATGTTCTGAACTGCTACTTGGATCGAGACATCGACGCCATGATGCACCGAACCGCCCACCGACCGTCTGCAACTGGACAAATATCCGGTCCCAAAATTTTGATTTTTGGAGCCGTTTTATCAATCCTTTCAGTTCTAGTGCTTGCTCTCACTGTTAATTTGTTGGCTGCTGCACTTGGAGCGTTTGCAATCGCTTTCTATGTAGTTGGCTACACCATGCTGCTTAAGCGTCGCACTTCACAAAATATTGTTTGGGGTGGGGCTGCAGGTTGTATGCCAGTTCTAATTGGCTGGAGTGCAGTCACTGGTTCGCTCTCTTGGACACCAGTCATACTTTTTTTGATTGTTTTCTTCTGGACTCCGCCGCACTATTGGCCACTATCGCTGCGCTTTAAAGAAGATTATGCAGCTGCGGGTATCCCGATGTTGCCAGTTACTGATACCCCGCACGTGGTCGCAAAACAGATCATTATTTACTCGTGGGTGATGGTTGCAACAACGTTGATCCTGATTCCAGTTGCAAACATGAACTGGCTCTACTCAGTCATTGCAATCGCTAGTGGTGCGCTATTCATGTACGAAGCATATGCATTACGAACTCGAGTTGGAAAGAACCTTGATGACCTAAATCCGATGCGGCTATTCCACTGGTCAATTTCCTATTTGTCGCTAATTTTCCTAGCAATAGGTATTGACCCGTTTTTATAGATCAGCCTCTGGTGTTGCGCGTTAAGTAAAACTTAACTGTGAAGATCCAAAGCAAACAGGCGCCAAGAACGTGCACGGCAACCAAACCCCAAGGTAAGCCGGTGAAGAATTGGGTGTAGCCAACGATTCCTTGCGCAAAGCAAATGCCCAACACAATCCAAGCTTGCTTGACTACCGGTTTTGGAGCGGCTGTAGCAAGTAGTGAAATCAAAAGCCCCACAGTCAGTCCAAGGAAAAGCCAAACTGTTGCAGCATGGATCGTTGTTATGTTCTTAAACTCAAATCCAAGACGAACTATGTCGTTAGTATCGCCGGCATGTGGTCCCGATCCGGTTACCAAAGTGCCGATTCCGATAACTAGTAACGCAAGCCAGATATGTATACGCATTCCAATGTGAATGGGCTTAGCAACTTGCAACGCAACTGGACGATCGTTTCCTTCCTGAGCTTTGACAAGCAGCATCACCGCGATTGTGATTAGACCAATTGAGACCATGAAGTGTGCTGCGACAATTAACGGATGCAATCCAGTTAGAACGGTAATTCCACCCAAAACGGCTTGCACAAGAATGCCAAGGAGTACGCCAAGTGCCAAGAGAGTCAGTGGTCGACGTTTGTTGTGACCTGACAACTTACGTTCCCGGTTGTGCTTGTAGATCGCAAACAGTGATGCGATAGCTACGATGAGAAGTACAAAAGTTAAGAGTCGATTGCCAAACTCGATGTACTTGTGAAAGGCCTCGGTTTGCTCCGATGTGGGTGCGATTGAACCTTCCACACATTCCGGCCAAGTAGGGCATCCCAGCCCAGAGGCGGTCAGTCGAACTGTGGCTCCGGTAAGCACAATGCCGGTTTGGGCGATCACGTTAGCTATCAGGGTTCGATGTTGCCATTTACGTAGTTTTGGGGGAGACACTCTTACAGCCTAAAGGGCTTATCTACAGGGCGCTTTATGGGTGCTTGATGGTCCACCAGGCTCGACTCGACCCCGAAGATGCAAAACCCTCTGATATACGCAACAATGAAGTTGTGAAATTCGAAGGATCCGCCGCAGCAACTGTTGCACGCACCCTTTTGCAGGCTGGCCCTTCGACCGCCACCGATGTGGCTTCGACTTTAGGCCTAACTGGAGCAGCTGTTCGTAAGCAGTTGGACCTCTTATTAGAGACCGGTTTAGTTGAGTCAAGCGAGCGCGCACCATACGGCCCAGCAGCACTCGATTCAAAGCGCGGACGTGGTCGACCTTCGCGGGTATTTATGTTGACAGCTGCGGGCAGGGCACGATTCGGCCAACATCAAGAAAGTTTGGGCTTGAGTGCAGTGAAGTATTTGAACTCAACTGCTGGATCTGGAGCGGTTACCGAATTTGCAAGTTCTATCGCTAAAGATTTTGTAAGTCGCCATAAAGAGATTTCGAAACTTGAAACCATCGAAGAACGTGCAGTCGCTTTGATCGATGCACTTAATCAAGATGGTTTCGCCGCAACAGAAACCCCAGGCCTTTACGGGTCCACACAGATCTGCCAGCACAATTGCCCAATGGGCGATGTTGCTGTCGAATTCCCAGCGCTTTGCGAAGAAGAGACAAAGGCGTTCTCCGAATTAACTGGAGTACACGTAACTCGCTTAGCAACCATTGCAAAGGGAAATGCAGTTTGCACGACATTAGTTCCACACACTCGAAGGGAAAACGCATGACAACCCAACAGGAACATCTAGATGCACTCGGAAATTACGAGTTTGGATGGCACGACAGCGACCTAGCAGGAATCAACGCGCGACGCGGAATTGACGAATCAGTCGTTCGTAACATTTCAGGCTTGAAGAACGAGCCACAGTGGATGTTAGACCTTCGCCTTAAAGGACTAGGGCTCTTTGGTAAGAAGCCAATGCCAAACTGGGGTAGCGATTTGTCTGGAATTGATTTCGACAACATCAAGTACTTCGTGCGCTCAACTGAGAAGCAAGCTACCAGCTGGGATGAGCTGCCTGACGACATCAAGAACACTTACGACCGTCTGGGTATCCCAGAGGCAGAAAAGCAGCGTTTAGTTTCTGGTGTAGCTGCGCAATACGAATCTGAAGTTGTTTACCACAAGATTCGTGAAGACCTGGAAGAGCTTGGTGTGATTTTCGTTGACACCGATACCGGTCTACGTGAGCATGAAGAACTTTTCCGTGAATACTTTGGAACTGTCATTCCGGTTGGTGATAACAAGTTCGCAGCTCTAAACACATCGGTTTGGTCAGGTGGATCATTCATCTATGTACCAAAGGGCGTACATGTGGACATCCCGCTTCAGGCATACTTCCGCATTAATACTGAAAACATGGGCCAGTTCGAACGCACCCTAATCATCGTTGATGAAGATGCATATGTTCATTACGTTGAAGGCTGTACTGCACCGATCTACTCAAGCGACTCACTTCACTCAGCCGTTGTGGAGATCATCGTTAAAAAGGGTGCCCGCTGCCGTTACACAACAATCCAAAACTGGTCTAACAACGTGTACAACTTGGTTACCAAGCGTGCTGTTGCTCATGAAGGTGCAACCATGGAATGGGTTGATGGAAACATTGGCTCCAAGGTAACCATGAAGTACCCAGCGATTTGGTTACAGGGACCGCATGCAAAGGGTGAAACACTTTCAATCGCATTTGCCGGTGAAGGTCAGCATCAAGATGCAGGTGCCAAGATGGTGCACGCTGCGCCATTTACATCGTCATCAATCATCAGCAAGTCTGTAGCTCGCGGCGGTGGAAGAACTTCTTACCGCGGTTTGGTTCAGGTTCTTGAGGGATGTCACGGTAGCAAGAGCACCGTTAAGTGTGATGCGCTCCTAGTAGACGACATTTCACGTTCTGACACTTATCCATATGTTGATGTGCGTGATGATGACGTTGCTCTTGGTCACGAAGCTTCTGTTTCTAAGGTTTCTGAGGATCAGTTGTTCTACCTGATGTCTCGTGGCATGGAAGAGGATGAAGCAATGGCGATGATCGTTCGTGGCTTCGTTGAACCAATTGCTCGTGAACTTCCGATGGAGTATGCGTTAGAGCTAAACCGTCTAATTGAACTCCAAATGGAAGGCGCAGTCGGTTAGTCATGACAGAAGTTAAAGAGCATGAAGTAGCGATTGTTCCGCCAAAGGATCACACGCCTGTTATTCGGTCATTGGACCCGTCTGACTTTCCAACGCCAACAAGTCGCGATGAAGAGTTTCGATTCACTCCAATGTCTAGGCTTCGCGACCTTCATCAAGGAAATGTATCTGCCACCGGCAGCATGGCTATTGCCGTCAACAAAGTAGATGGTTCACGTTTTGAGATTGCTGGAACTAAGTCTGGTGAACGCCGTGGATTCACAGACAAGATTGCGGCTGGTGCTTGGGCACAACTTGATGCGGTATCAACGCTAACAATCGAAGCCAACCAAAACTTGGCCGAGTCAGTTGTCGTTTCAATTGTTGGATCTAACTCGGTTGCGTTTGGCCAGCTGGACATCAATGTCGAAAAGTTTGCCAGCGCAGTTGTTATCGTCGATCACATTGGCGCAGCAACTTATGCAGGCAACATTGACATCAATGTTGCAGACGGCGGTTCAGTAACTGTTGTTTCATTGCAAGATTGGGATGCATCAGCCGTTCATTTGGCACAACATCGCATCACACTGGGCAGAGACGCTTCGGTTAAGCATGTATCGGTAACGCTTGGTGGCGAAGTAGTACGAATTCTGCCAAGTGTTCATTATTCAGCTCCGGGCGGCCAGGCTGAGTTAATCGGCCTTTACTTCGCTGGTGCCGGACAGCACGCTGAGCATCGCTTGTTCGTAGACCACAGTGAGGCAAACTGCCGCAGCAATGTGGTTTACAAGGGTGCACTTGATGGCGAAGACGCTCATACCGTTTGGGTTGGTGACGTATTGATTCGCGCAAATGCGATCGGTACAGACACCTACGAAATCAATCGCAACTTAGTACTTAGTGGTGGTGGGCGAGCAGATTCAGTCCCGAACCTTGAGATTGAAACGGGCGAAATCGTTGGAGCTGGCCACGCAAGTACAACTGGTCGATTCGATGATGAGCAGCTGTTCTACTTACAGTCCCGCGGAATCAATGAAGATGAGGCACGCAAGTTAGTGCTGCGCGGATTCTTTGAAGATCTTCTAGGACAAATTGGTGTTCCAGAGATCAATGACCGAGTACGAGACAGCATCGAGGCACGTTTAGGTGGACATATCTAATGACCACGATTTTCGAAACAGTGCGAAAGTCTGCACTGGAGGAATCTAAGCCATTACGTGTGGTTGTAGATGGTAAAGATGTTCTATTGGCGAAGATTGATGACGAGATCTTCGCAGTTAGCGACATCTGCACTCACTCTGAGGTTTCTCTAAGCGAAGGAGACATCGAAGGCTGTGCAATCGAATGCTGGCTTCATGGTTCATCTTTCGACTTAAGAACTGGGAAACCTTCAGGGCCACCGGCAACCTCACCACTTAAGACCTTTGCAATACAGCTAGAAGAAAACCAGACCGATCCAATGATTTTTGTTTCATTATCCGAAAGCGCGAGGAGTTAGTTATGTCAGTACTAGAAATTAAAGGTTTAACCGTTGAGGTAACAACCGAAGATGGACCTAAAGAGATTTTGCGTGGTGTTGACTTAACTGTTAAAGCCGGCGAGATTCACGCCCTTATGGGACCAAACGGATCAGGTAAGTCAACACTTGCTTACGCGATCGCCGGTCACCCTAAGTACACAATCACTGGTGGACAGGTCACACTTGATGGCCAGGATGTCCTAGAAATGAGTGTTGACGAGCGTGCTCGCGCAGGTCTCTTCCTTGCAATGCAGTACCCAGTTGAAGTTCCTGGTGTATCAATCTCTAACTTCCTACGCACATCAATCACTGCAATCCGCGGCGAAGCGCCAAACCTTCGTCACTGGATCAAGGAACTAAAGGAATCAATGGCAGGTTTGCAGATTGATCCACAGTTCGCAGAGCGTAACGTAAATGAAGGTTTCTCTGGTGGTGAGCGCAAGCGCACTGAGATTCTTCAGATGGAACTTATCAACCCAAAGATTGCAGTTCTAGATGAAACTGACTCCGGTCTAGACGTAGACGCGCTACGCGTTGTGTCTGAAGGAATCAATCGCGTTTGCGCCAAGGGTGAGACCGGCGTGCTGTTGATCACTCACTTCACTCGCATCTTGAAGTATGTGAAGCCAGATTTCGTTCACGTTTTCTACGATGGTCGAATCGTTCGTGAAGGTGGACCTGAGCTTGCTGATGACATCGAAGCAAATGGCTACGCTCAGTTCGTAACTGCATAATTCATGTCAACACTAGACGTTGCCGCGATCAAAGCGGACTTTCCGATATTTAAACGGACAGTTCGCAATGATCAGCGTTTGGTGTACCTAGATAGTGGCGCTACTTCTCAAAAGCCATTTCAGGTACTCGATGCTGAGCGCAATTTCTACGAAAACCACAACGCTGCTGTCCATCGTGGAGCGCACCTGCTCGCAGAAGAGGCAACAGATGCATTCGAACATGCTCGGGCAAACATTGCTAACTTCATTGGCGCACAACCAGAGAACTTGGTTTTCACCAAGAACGCAACGGAAGCAATCAATTTAGTTTCGTACTCATTTCTCAATGCAACTTTGAAGTCAATGCGAGGCGCAAGTCTTCCAAAAGGCGCAGAACGGTTCGTGCTGGCTGAAGGCGACGAAATCTTGGTCTCTGAGATGGAACACCACGCTAACTTGGTCCCGTGGCAAGAGCTGTGCGAAAAGACGGGCGCAACACTACGTTGGATCGGTTTAACAGATGAAGGACGCTTGGATCTATCTGATCTGAGTTTGTTTAACGAGAGAACCAAAATCGTTGCAGTTTCTCACCAGTCAAATCTGTTAGGAACAGTTAATGATGTACCAGCACTAGTGAAGCTGGCTAAATCTGTTGGGGCCTTGGTCTTCCTGGATGCTTGTCAGAGTGTGCCGCACATGCCCGTTGATGTTGTCGCACTGGATGTGGATTTCATCGCCTGGAGTGGCCACAAGATGCTTGGTCCGCTTGGCATCGGATGCCTTTGGGGTAAGTCAGAAGTTCTTTCGGCAATGCCGCCATTTATTTCCGGTGGATCAATGATTGAATCCGTTTCGATGGAGAAAACTACTTTTGCCGCCCCGCCTAAGCGATTTGAAGCCGGTGTACCAATGGCCGCTCAAGCAGTCGGTATGTCAGCTGCAGTCGACTATCTAAATGCTCTTGGTATGAATCGGGTAGCTGAACACGAGCACATGCTGACTGAGGCGGCACTTTCTGCCCTGGCAGACATCCCTGGACTTCGAATAATTGGACCAGAAAGTTCGGTTAATAGAGGTTCAGCGGTCTCCTTCGTTCTGGAAGGGCTACATCCACACGATGTTGGACAGGTTATGGACGAGAGCGGAATTGCAGTTCGAGTAGGTCAGCATTGCGCTAAGCCTGCCTGCATTCGATTTGGGGTCCAGGCTACAACACGAGCCACTTTTTATGTCTATAACGACCTTGATGACGTAGAGGCCCTAGTTGCTGGTATTCATTCAGCAAAGAAGTTCTTCGGAGTTTGATCATGAAACTTGAAAACATGTACCAAGAGATCATTTTGGATCATTACAAGCACCCGCATGGCAAGGGGTTAGCAGATCAGTTTGATGCTGAAGTTCATCATGTCAATCCCACATGTGGCGATGAAATTACGCTACGAGTGAGTCGGGGAGAGGATGGCAAGTTTGTTGTTTCCTACGACAACATGGGCTGTTCGATCAGTCAAGCATCAGCATCGATCATGTTCGACCAGATCAACAATCTTGATTTCGAAGCAGGCGACGCTGCCGTTGAACACTTGGTGGCAATGCTGCAGCGATCAGTTGAAGCTGACGAAGACATACTTGGCGACGGTATTGCGTTAGCAGGAGTCGCTCAGTACCCAGCTCGAGTTAAGTGTGCGCTTTTGGCCTGGATGGCATGGAAAGATGCTGCAATTCAAGCTGGAGCTCAGAGTAGTTCCGAAGTACAGAATTAATTAGAAACGAATAAGGAGTAGAACTAATGACCGTGCTACAAGAAGATGATGTTTTCGAATTAATGAAAGACGTCGTTGATCCAGAACTTGGTATCAATGTCGTTGATCTTGGCTTGGTATACGCGGTAACTGTTGATGACGGCAATGTCGCCACCATCGATATGACGCTTACCTCTGCAGCTTGCCCGCTAACCGATGTTATTGAAGATCAGACGCGTGCCGCGCTAGATGGCCATGTATCTGATTTCAAGTTGAACTGGGTTTGGATGCCGCCATGGGGACCAGACAAGATCACAGATGAAGGCCGCGAGATGCTTCGCGCGCTAGGTTTTAACCTTTAACTTCCCGAGGTAACATTGAGTTTGCGAGATTTCGCACTCTTATAGATTGGCTAGTCTTTACTGTGATTCAAGCAACAGATATTGAATTACGGGCTGGTGCCGAATTACTTCTTTCCGGGGCTACATTTCGTGTTGATAGTGGCGATCGCGTCGGACTTGTCGGCCGAAACGGAGCAGGCAAAACTACG
>JBIKSW010000166.1:0-3003 GCA_044348415.1 Candidatus Nanopelagicales bacterium | reverse complement strand
CGATAAGTTCCTTCATTGATGGTTCATGTGTCCCAAGCAATCGCATATTGCGAACGACGCGGCGCAAAATTCGGCGTAACACATAACCGCGACCTTCGTTGCCAGGCAGAACACCATCGGCAATCAAGAAGGCACAGGTTCGTGCGTGATCTGCAACTACGCGCAGTGCGACATCTGACTTCGGATCAGCGCCGTACTTACGACCACTCAACTCGCTAGCCCGATCCAAAATGATTCGAGTTGTATCGATTTCGTAAATGTTGTCTACGCCTTGAAGTAACGCAGCCATACGCTCTAGACCCATGCCGGTGTCAATGCTCTTTGATGGAAGCTCGCCAAGAATTGGGAAGTTTTCTTTACCTGGTCCTTCGCCGCGTTCAAATTGCATGAACACGAGATTCCAAACTTCTAGATATCTTGTTTCATCTGCAATCGGTCCACCTTCGCGACCGTGTTCTGGTCCGCGATCGTAATAGATCTCCGAACAAGGTCCGCAAGGTCCGGGCACACCCATTGACCAATAGTTATCCGCCATGTCGCGACGTTGAATTCGTTCCATTGGCACACCAACAACTTTGTGCCAGATGTCCACGCTTTCGTCATCGTCTAGATAAACCGTGACCCAAAGTTTGTCTTCTGGAAATCCGTAACCACCTTCAACTACAGGTGAAGTTAGTAATTCCCAGGCATACGGAATTGCTTGCTCTTTGAAGTAATCACCAAAGGAAAAGTTTCCACACATTTGGAAGAACGAAGCATGTCGAGTAGTTTTGCCAACTTCTTCGATGTCTAGAGTTCTTACAACCTTTTGCGCAGAAACGGCGCGTGGATAAGGTGGCGCAGCTTCACCAAGAAAATAAGGCTTGAACGGAACCATTCCAGCATTCACGAACAGCAGAGTTGGATCATCAAGTAGCAGGCTGGCGCTAGGCACGACCGTGTGACCTTTGGACTCAAAGTAGTTCAAAAATCTAGATCGGATTTCAGCGGATTCCACTGCTATCAACTCTTTCTATTTAGGGCGGGTTTGCAGTGCATAACAACAATCCCGGTTCGCTATCCCCTAAACCCTAACGAACTTGGGCAGTAACGGCTTAATCCCTACCCAGAATGGAACGAATTTTGCTCCAAACTTGATGCAAACCTGATTCCTCACCACGATCTGTTGGTTGGTAGTACCTCGCCTCGCTTAGTGGCTCAGGCAAGTAATCCTGTCTGCTAATCCCCGCGGCCTCGTTGTGTGGGTATGAATACCCAACTCCATGACCTAAATCTCCGGCTCGAGCGTAATGCGAGTCCCGCAGGTGAGGTGGCACAGTTCCGATGTCACCAGATCTAATGTCCGCAATTGCTCGGTCGATGGCTAGATAGGCACTGTTGGATTTTGGTGCAAGTGCCAGCGCGATGGTTGCTTGCGACAGAGTGATTCGCGCCTCTGGCATACCGATTAGTGCGACAGTTTGGGCAGCAGCCACTGCCACCTGCAACATTGAGTTGTCAGCAAGACCGATGTCTTCGCTAGCGCTAATCATTAGGCGACGCGCAATAAACCTAGGATCTTCGCCGGCTTCTAGCATTCGCGCGAGGTAATGAAGTGCTGCATCCGGATCAGATCCCCGAATCGACTTTATGTAAGCACTAATAATGTCGTAGTGCTGATCTCCAGCTTTGTCGTAGCGAACAACGTTGTGATCGCTAGCCGAACTAATGTCATCAACTGAAATTTCTGAATGCGCATTGCCGAGCGCAACGCCAGCTGCGGCTTCCAGCACTGTCAATCCTCGCCTAGCATCGCCGCCTGCAAGGCGTATCAGCATGTCTAAAGCGTCAGGCGTGATCGTAACGCTGTCGTTTAGTCCACGAGGATCTGAAATTGCGCGGTTGATCACATTCGTAATCTCGGTTTCATCCAATTCCGAGAGCGTCACCAATAACGAGCGAGACATAAGCGGAGCGATTACTGAGAAGGATGGGTTCTCCGTAGTCGCGGCAACGAGCGTTACCCAACCATTTTCTACACCCGGTAACAGCGCATCTTGCTGTGTCTTGTTAAAGCGATGCACCTCATCAACAAACAGAACAGTTGAGACTCCGTACAGCGACTTATTCTCTTGGGCTGCAGTTATTACTTCTCGAACATCTTTAACACCTGCATTAATTGCAGACAGTTCCATAAACTTCGCTGACCCAGCTCGGGCAATGAGTTGTGCAAGTGTGGTCTTTCCCGTTCCAGGTGGACCCCACAAAATCACAGAAGACTTGGTATCAACATCCGATGGCTGCAGAAGTTTATGTAACGGACTTCCTTTTGCAATCGCTTTACGTTGTCCTACGAACTCATCAAGGGTTCGCGGGCGCATTCGAACCGCTAGCGGTGATCCGCTCGATTCTTGATCGAAAAGTGAATCAGTCATCGCTCGCGTCTTGAGCAAACGGATCTGCATCGATCCCAGCCTCAAGTCGCTGTTGATCAGTGATTGGAGTTGGCGCACTAGTTAATGGATCAAAACCTGCGCCAGTCTTTGGAAACGCAATTACATCGCGCAAACTAGTTGCTCCCGATAGCAACATGCAGATTCGATCCCAACCAAATGCGATACCGCCATGAGGTGGGGGTCCAAATGCAAATGCATCTAGCAAGAATCCGAACTTCTCGCGAGCCTCTTCATCACTGAGTCCTAGCAAGCTAAATACGCGCTCTTGTACGTCACTTCGGTGAATACGAATAGATCCGCCACCGATTTCATTGCCGTTGCAAACAATGTCGTAAGCCCAGGCAAGAGCTTGATCTGGCGCTTCTTCAAATCGGTCAACCCACTCAGAGTTTGGTGAAGTGAATGGGTGATGAACTGCAGTCCAGCCACCTTCATCGGTCATTTCAAACATCGGCGCATCAACGATCCAAAGGAATGACCATTGGCTCTCGTCGATTAAGCCGCAACGTTCGCCAACTTCCTGTCGGACCGCACCTAACAATTGCTGTGTGCTGGACTTGTCACCCGC